>CAZBTE010000157.1:1298-5820 GCA_964494665.1 uncultured Limnobacter sp. | reverse complement strand
TCGACCGGCCGATCTCGGAGTTCGACGGGCCGGTGGACTCGGTGCGCATCCCGGTGCTGCCGCCCACCGGACAGTGCAAGCCGTTCCAGGAAGTGCTGATCGAACTGGGCGGGCGCCTCGGACTGCCGGCCTTCGTTCGCCCGGACGGTACGCGCAAGTACCGCGACTATCCCGACTTCATCGTCAGGTACGAAACCGAACCGGGTTCGGGCATCGGCTTCCTGGCCGGCTGGCGCGGCAAGGGCGGCGAGAAGTTCATGCGCGGCGAGCCCAATCCGCGCCAGTGGGAGATGTACGCGAAGAACGCCTGCGTGTATCACCACAAGCTGCCGCCGTCGTACCAGTACATGCGCAACTGGAACAAGGGCTACCTCGAGTGGTCGCTGCGCAACCGCATCACGCGCTACGCCGAGCCGATCCTCATCCACCTGTACTCGGAAGTGCTGCAGACCTTTCGCCAGGCGGCGCGCGGCAAGGGCCCGTATCGCAAGCCACCCGAGCGCCTGCGCAAGCGCATCGACGAGTACTTCGATCCGCTGCCGTTCTACTACGAGCCGCTCGAGGCCCAGCACACCGACACCGATCGATATCCGCTGAATGCGGTCACGCAGCGGCCGATGGCGATGTACCACTCGTGGGACTCGCAGAACGCATGGCTGCGCCAGATCCACAGCCGGAACCCGCTTTACGTGAACCCGCGCACCGCTCGCGCGCACGGCATCGACGACGGCGGCTGGCTCTGGGTCGAGTCCCAGTGGGGCCGCGTGCGCTGCCAGGCGAGCTACTCGGAGGCGGTCGAGCCGGGCACCGTGTGGACCTGGAACGCGATCGGAAAGGCCTCCGGCGCCTGGGGCCTCGCACCCGACGCCAACGAATCGCGCCGCGGCTTCCTGCTCAACCACCTGATTTCCGAGGAGATTCCGGGCAACGGCGACGAGGGAACGCTCTCCAATTCCGATCCGGTCACCGGCCAAGCTGGCTGGTACGACGTGCGGGTGCGCATTTACCCGGTCGCTGCCGACGAGCCCGCGCAGAGCTGGCCGCAGTTCGACGCCGTGCCGCCTGCGCCGGGCACCCGCAGCGGCCGCCGGCCTCGCCTGCTCGCGTGGTTCGCCGGCACGGGGAAACGGCCATGACGCAGCTTGCGCTGGTCATCGACCTGAACGTGTGCGTCGGCTGCCACGCGTGCGTGACCAGCTGCAAGCAGTGGAACACCTCGGGCAGCGCCGGCCCGCTGGCCGATCTCGATCCGTACGGTGCCGAGCCGTCGGGGGCGTTCTTCAACCGCGTGCAGACCTTCGAGGTCGGCGAGTACCCCGACACGCAGACCGTCCACTTCCCGAAATCCTGCCTGCACTGCGAGGAACCGCCGTGCGTGCCAGTGTGCCCGACCGGCGCCAGCTACAAGCGGGCCGAGGACGGCATCGTGCTGGTCGACTACGACAAGTGCATCGGTTGCAAGTACTGCTCGTGGGCCTGCCCGTACGGTGCGCGCGAGATCGACCCGGCACGCAAGGTGATGACCAAGTGCACGCTTTGCGTCGACCGCATCTACGACACGAGCCGGCCGGAGGCCGAGCGCAAGCCCGCGTGCGTGCTGGCCTGCCCCACCAATGCGCGGCTGTTCGGCGACATTCACGATCCCGACTCGGTCGTGTCGCAGGCGATCCGCGACAACGCCGGCTACCCGCTGATGCCCGAGTGGGGTACGCAGCCGTCGAACCACTATCTGCCGCGGCGGCGCACCGACCTGCGCGTGCACGCCGACGAGCTCGAGCGGGCCGACAACCCGCTCAAGACCGACGGGCTGCTTCCCAGGCCGGCCGCGGGCGAGCCGACGCTCGACGACGTGACGTCCTGGTAGGCGGATACGGACATGCGCCCCGAAACCTCCGTGATCCTGCTGACAACGCTGATTGGCGCCGGACAGGGGCTGTTCCTCGCGCTCTTCACCGCGCACAGCCTGGCGCTGTTCGAGCTGGTGCCGGCGCATGACGGCCGCACGTTCGACGCCCCCGGCAGCCTGATCGCACTGGTGCTCACCGGCGCGGGGCTGCTGGCCTCGTTCTTTCACCTCGGGCGTCCGGCGCGTGCGTGGCGCGCGATCGCGCGCTGGCGCACGTCGTGGCTGTCGCGCGAAGTGATCGTGCTGCCGGCCTTCATGCTGGTCTTGTTCCTGTACGCGCTGGTGCACTGGAGCGGCTGGCGGCCGGTACTTGCCGAACTGCCCGGCGGCGTGGCAGTCGACCTGGCCACCGTGGTGGGGCTGGTCGCCATGGTGCTGGCGTTCGCCCTGTTCGCGTGCACCGCCATGATCTACGCATGCCTGCCGTTCCTGCGCGAGTGGCACAGCGCGCTTACGCCGATCAACTTCGTGCTGCTCGGCTGCGCGTCGGGCTTCACGCTGGCAGCGGCGTTCTCGACCTGGACCGCTCCCGAACTCACCCGCCTGCTCGCCGGCTACGCGCTGGCCTTCACGCTGCTCGGCCTGGCCGGGCGCGGTGCCTCGCTGCTGCGCAACCGCCGCCTCAAGCCCAGGTCGACGCCCCAGAGCGCCATCGGGATCAAGCATCCGCGCATCGTCCAGAAGTCGATGGGTTTCCAGTCAGGTTCGTTCAACACTCATGAGTTCTTCCACGGACGGCCGCCGGGCACGCTTCGCTGGGTCAGGTGGGCCTTCCTCGTGGCCGCGTTCGCCGTGCCGGCCGTGCTGCTGGTCGCGGCGCTGTACGCGCCCGGCGCCGCGCTGCTGACGCTGGCGTTCACGATCCAGTTCGCGGGGTTGCTGGCCGAGCGGTGGTTCTTCTTCGCCGAAGCGAACCACCCGCAGAACCTCTATTACCAGGCAGTGACATGAACCTGCGATACGTCAAGGAATCCGCCGCCGGTTCCGGTATGTTGACAAACGGCGAATAAATACAGGGAGGGGTACGTTCATGGCGTTGGTCGATCCTCACGGCGGCGGCAACCTCCGGCCGCTGCTGCTCGAAGGCAAGGCGCTCTCGGCCGAATTGGAGCGTGCGCGCACGCTGCCGCGGCTGCGGGTGAGCTCGCGCGAACGCGGCGACCTGATCATGATGGGCATCGGCGGCTTCACGCCGCTCGAGGGCTTCATGGGTCGCGCCGACTGGGAGGGCGTGTGCGATCGCATGCACATGGCGGGCGGGCTGTTCTGGCCGATTCCGATCACGCTGTCGGCCGACACCGGCAGCGCGGCCTCGATCGTCGCAGGCACCGACATCGCGCTCGTCGACCCCGACGACGACTCGGTCCTGGCCACGATGACGGTCACCGAGAAGTACACGATCGACAAGGCACACGAGTGCGCCAGCGTGTTCCGCACCACCGATCCCGAGCATCCGGGCGTGCGCATGGTGATGGCGCAGGGCGACGTCAACCTCGCCGGGCCGGTGAAGGTGCTGTCCACCGGCGGCTTTCCGGAGAAGTACGGCGAGCTGTTCATGACGCCGGCGCAGACCCGCACCCTGTTCGAGTCGCTCGGCTGGTCTCGCGTGGCGGCGTTCCAGACGCGCAATCCGATGCACCGCTCGCACGAGTACCTTGCCAAGGTGGCCATCGAGGTCAGCGACGGCGTGCTGGTGCATTCGCTGCTGGGCGCGCTCAAGCCGGGCGACATTCCCGCCGAGGTGCGCACCCGCGCCATCGCGGTGCTGGCCGACGGCTACTTCGTGAAGAAGACCATCGTCCAGGCAGGCTACCCGCTCGACATGCGCTATGCGGGGCCTCGTGAAGCGCTGCTGCACGCGCTGTTCCGGCAGAACTACGGCTGTTCGCACCAGATCGTCGGGCGCGACCACGCCGGCGTGGGCAGCTATTACGGACCGTTCGACGCCCACCACATCTTCGACGAGATCCCCAAGGGGGCGCTGCAGACGCAGCCCCTGAAGATCGACTGGACTTTCTGGTGCTACAAGTGCGGCGGGATGGCCTCCGCCCGCACCTGCCCGCACGACGACGCCGACCGGCTGCTCGTCTCGGGCACCAAGCTTCGCAAGTGGCTCTCGGAGGGCTCCGACGTGCCGGCGGAGTTCAGCCGGCCCGAGGTGCTGGCCGTGCTCAGGGAGTACTACCAAGGTCTCGCCGCGCACGAGCGCGTCGAGGTAAAGCTGACCGGACATTCGGCGCGCTGAAGCTGCCGGGCCGCAACCATACCCAGGATCATTCGAGGAGGAGATTTCACGATGTTTGCCACCAATCCGTTTGCCGGGCTGTCGGCGTCGCTATCGCCTGCAGTCATGCAGGGGTACGTCATTGTCATGTTCCTGTTGGTCGTGGCGGGAACGCTGTTCGACGTCGTGCACAAGGGAAGCGCCAGCTACTTCTTCGAGAATCTTCGCAGGTCGAAATCGAAGGCGGCACGCCAGGTCGGCGGCGGTGAATTCGCTTCGATCGCGGTGCAGACGGCCGTAGTGGACGTGCTGGCCTCGGGCGAGTTCTGCAATCCGCGCCGGCGCGTTGCGCACCTGCTCGGCATGTACGGATTCGTGTTCTACGTGCTCGC
>CAZBTE010000157.1:0-1288 GCA_964494665.1 uncultured Limnobacter sp. | reverse complement strand
CGTGGTGCTGGTCTTCAAGCCGTCGGCAAGCCCGTTCTGGGCGCAGCTCTGGTGGATCGGGGCCCTGATGATCTGCGTCGGCGGCTACTGGTTCTGGTTCTTCATCCGCGTCGACGTCGCCGCCGAGGGGCACTCGCCTTTCAGAATCGTCAAGGCCGACCTGTTCATCCTGTCGCTGCTGGCCAGCGCGACGCTCGGGCTGATCTGGGCGGCCGCGGGCGGCGGCGCCGGCGTGCTGTTCTGGCTGTTCATTCTCGCCACGACGGTGCTGTTCGCCGGGATTCCCTGGTCGAAGTTCGCGCACATGTTCTTCAAGCCCGCGGCCGCGATGGAGAAGCGCCTGTCCAGGGCCAACGGAACCGCCGAGAACCTGCCCACGCAAACCCGCGACGACCCCGAGCAGCAGAAGAGACACTCGATGCAACTGTTGCTCGACGCTCCGATGGACATGGGGCTCGGCATCAAGCGCGAAGCGCCGCGGCACTACTGAAGACAGACAAGCAAGGAGCTGAACGAATGCCAACCTTCGTCTACATGACGCGATGCGACGGATGCGGACACTGCGTCGACATCTGCCCCTCGGACATCATGCACATCGACAAGACCTATCGGCGCGCCTACAACATCGAGCCGAACATGTGCTGGGAGTGCTTTTCCTGCGTGAAGGCCTGTCCCCAGCATGCGATCGACGTGCGCGGATACGCCGACTTCGCCCCGTTGGGGCACAGCGTGCGCGTCGACCGGGACGAACGGCGAGGCACGATCGCCTGGCGGATCAAGTTCCGCAACGGCACGGAAAAGAACTTCCTCTCGCCGATCACCACCAAGCCCTGGGGCCAGGCGATTCCGAAGCTCGCGGAGGTTCCGCCGCCGCGCGAGGAGATGCGCAACAGCGAGCTCCTCTACAACGAACCGAAATACGTCCGGCTGGACGACGGCGGTCTGCGCACCCTGCAGGATGCAGGCCTCAAACTGAAAAAGGGCGTGTACTACTGATATGGCCTACCAAACCATCATCGAAGACGGCATCGACATTCTCGTGGTCGGTGCGGGACTGGGCGGCACCGGAGCGGCCTGGGAAGCGCGTTACTGGGGGCAGAACAAGAAGATCGTCATCGCCGAGAAGGCGAACATCGATCGTTCGGGTGCGGTCGCCCAGGGCCTCTACGCGATCAACTGCTACATGGGCACGCGCTGGGGAGAGAACCAGCCGGAGGACCATGTGCGCTACGCACGCATCGACCTGATGGGCATGGTGCGCGAAGACCTGGCGTTCGACATGGCCCGT
>CAZBTE010000156.1:0-5831 GCA_964494665.1 uncultured Limnobacter sp. | reverse complement strand
TCGATCTGGCCGAAATCGCCACGTTCATCGACTGGGGGCCGTTCTTCCAGACCTGGGACCTGCACGGCGCGTTTCCGGCGCTGCTCGAAGACGAAGTGGTGGGCGAGTCGGCGCGCCGCGTGTACTCCGACGGCAAGTCGATGCTCAGGCGCGTGATCGAGGGCCGCTGGCTCACCGCCAACGGCGTGGCGGGTTTCCTGCCGGCCAACACGGTGAACGACGACGACATCGAGATCTACACCGACGAGACGCGCACCGAGGTGGCCTTCACCTGGCGCAACCTGCGCCAGCAGACCGCCAAGCGCGAAGGCGTCGCCAACAAGTGCCTGGCCGACTTCATCGCGCCGAAGACGATCGACGGCAAGCCCTCGGGCATCGAGGACTGGATCGGCATGTTCGCGGTTACCGCCGGCCTGGGCATCGAGAAGAAGCTCGACGAGTTCGCGAAGCTGCTCGACGACTATTCGGCGATCATGTTGAAGGCCATCGCCGACCGCCTCGCCGAGGCGTTCGCCGAGTGCCTGCACGCGCGTGTGCGGCGCGACCTGTGGGGCTACGCGGCCGACGAGACGCTGGCCAACGAGGAGCTGATCGCCGAGAAGTACCGCGGCATTCGCCCCGCGCCCGGCTACCCGGCCTGCCCCGAGCACACCGTCAAGCGTGCGCTGTTCGACGCGCTGCGCGCCGAGGAGATCGGCATGCAGCTCACCGAGCACTACGCGATGATGCCCGCCTCGAGCGTGAGCGGGTTCTACTTCTCGCACCCGGCGTCGGACTACTTCAACGTCGGCAAGATCGGCGAGGACCAGCTCAAGGACTACGCCGCGCGCGCCGGGCAGGACGAGGTCGAGCTGCGGCGCGTGCTCGCGCCGGTGCTGTAGCCGCGCGCCCGGCGGCGGGCGAACCTGCGGCCGCGCTCAGCGGCTCGCGTACTGCACCGCCGCGCGCCCCACGCGCTCGCGCGCGATGATCATCTTCATGATCTGCGCGGTGCCGTCGCCGATCTCCAGCCCCATCACGTCGCGCAGCCGCTGCTGGTGCGGCGTGTCCATCGTGTAGCCGTAGTGGCCGAATGTGAGCAGGCACTGGTGGATCACGTCGAACGCGGTCTTCGGGCCGAGCCACTTGCACATCGCCGCCTCGGCGGTGTGCGGCCGGCCGGCGTCGCGCAGCCCGAGCGTCAGGTAGCACAGCGAGCGGGTGGCGGCGAGCATCGTGTCGGCCTCGGCCAGCGGGAAGCTCACCCCCTGGTAGCTGGCCAGCGGCGCGCCGAAGGCCTCGCGTTCGATCGTGTAGGCCCACGCCTCGTCGACCGACGCCTGCGCGGCGGCCACGCACTGCAGGCCGATCAGCGCGCGGCTGAAGTCGAAGCCCTGCATCACCTGCGAGAACCCCGCGTTCTCGTCGCCGAGCCGCTCGCCGTCAGGCACCTCGACGTCATCGAAGAACAGCGAGCCGCGCCCGACCGCCTTGCTGCCGACGTCGTCGAAGTGGGTGCGCGAGAGTCCCTTCGCGCCGGCCTCGACGAAGAAGGCCGACACGCCGCGCGCGCCGCTGCCGCCCGTGCGTGCGAACACGACGAACGCGTCGCACTGCGTGGCGCAGCTGGCCGAGGTCTTCTCGCCGCTGAGCACGTAGCGATCGCCGCGCCGCTCGGCGCGCAGCATCAGGTTGGCGGCGTCCGAGCCGCCGCGCGGCTCGGTGAGCCCCAGCCCGATCATCGCTTCGCCGGCAACCACGCGCGGAATCCACTTCGCGGCCAGCTCGGGCGCGCCGTGGCGCTCGACGATGCTGCCCATCAGCGAGGCCAGCAGCTGCACGTAGGCGACGTTGAAGTCGCCGGCGGCGATCTGCTCGATGATGACGCCGGCCGTGGTGCTCCCCAGTCCCATCCCGCCGTGTTGCTCGGACAGGTCGACGCCGATCAGGCCGAGCGCGCCCATCTCGCGCATCAATGCGCGGTCGATCGCGTGGCCGGCTTCGCGCTTCTGGTAGTCGGGGCGCAGCCGCTCGCGCGCAAAGCGCGCCGCCGCCTCCTGCATGGCCTGCTGTTCCGGGGTGATCAGGTACGAGGGCATGGTGCGCTCCGGTTTCAGCCGGCCATCGTGAGGCCGCCCGAGATGCTGATCACCTGGCCGGTCATGTAGTCGGAGTCGCTGCTGGCGAGGAACGCCACCAGTCCGGGGTAGTCTTCGGGCCGCCCGAGCCGGCGCATCGGCACCGCGTTGCGGAAGGCCTCGGTCAGCTTGCGACCCGACTCGCCCTCGCCGGTGATGTCGGCCAGCAGCGGGGTGTCGGTCGGGCCGGGGCACAGCACGTTCAACTGGATGTTCGAGCGCGCCAGCTCGCGCGCCATCGTCTTGGTGAACGCCACGATGCCGCCCTTGCAGGCCGAGTAGACCGCCTCGCCCGAGGAGCCGACCCGTGCGGCATCGGAGGCGACGTTGATCACCTTGCCGCCGCCGCGCTCGACCATGCCGGGCAGCACCGCGTGGTGCATGTTCAGCGGACCGTACAGGTTGATCGCGACGATCTTCTGCCACAGCGCCGTATCGGTCCTCAGGAACGGCATCGCGCGGTCCCAGCCGGCATTGTTCACCAGCACGTCGACCGGGCCGGCGGCTGCGGCCAGCGCGTCGAGTGCCGCGGCGATCTGCGCCGGGTCGGTGATGTCGACGACGAACGACCACGCGTTGCCGCCGGCGGCGGCGATCGCGTCGCGCGTGGCCGCCCCTCCGTTGGCATCGAGGTCGAAGATGCCGACCCGGCAGCCTTCCTCGGCGAGGCGCAGCGCGATCGCGCGGCCGATGCCGCTGCCCGCGCCGGTGACGATCGCGACCTTGTCCTTGAGTCCGCGCATGGGGGCTCCTTGATGCGGTGGTGCGGCGAGGCGACGCCGGGCATGGATTCTAGCAACTGCGCGACACGCCGATCACCACGCCGAAGCGCGGAAATTCGCGGCGCGCCGCTCGTGCGGGCGGTATGCTTGCGACAAGCTGTCGATGCGGAGCGACGCGGATGAACAGCAACGCCAAGCCGTTGCGCTTGCACGTGCCGGAACCCAGCGGGCGGCCCGGCCATTCCACCGATTTCGCCTACCTGAGGTTGGCGCGCGCCGGCGTGGCGTGGCGCCCGCCGATCCAGGTGCGCGCTGCCGACACTGCCGATCTCGCCGTCTCGCTGGTGCGCGTGCTCGACGACGAGCATCGCGCGGTCGGCCCGTGGGTGCCGCAGATCGATGCCGATCGCCTGCGCGCCGGGCTGCGCGCGATGCTCAAGACGCGCATCTTCGACGCGCGCATGATGATCGCGCAGCGCCAGAAGAAGATCTCGTTCTACATGCAGTGCCTGGGCGAGGAGGCGATCGCGGTGGCGCATTCGATGGCCCTGCGCGACGGCGACATGTGCTTCCCGAGCTACCGCCAGCAGGGGCTGCTGATCGCGCGCGACGTGCCGCTGGTCGAGCTGATCTGCCAGCTGTTGTCCAACGAGTGCGATCCGCTCAAGGGTCGCCAGCTGCCGGTGCTGTACTCGCGGCGCAAGGACGGCTTCTTCACGGTCTCCGGCAACCTGGCCACGCAGTTCATCCAGGCGGTGGGCTGGGCGATGGCCTCGGCGATCAAGGGCGACACGAAGATCGCCTCCGGCTGGGTCGGCGACGGCTCCACCGCCGAGCCCGACTTCCACAACGCGGTCACCTTCGCCCACGTCTATCGCGCGCCGGTGATCCTGAACATCGTCAACAACCAGTGGGCGATCTCGACCTTCCAGGCGATCGCCGGCGGCGAGCGCGCCACCTTCGCCGCACGCGGCGTGGGTGCGGGCATCGCGTCGATGCGCGTGGACGGCAACGACTTCCTCGCGGTGTATGCGGCCTCGCAGTGGGCTGCCGAGCGCGCGCGCCACAACCTCGGGCCGACGCTGATCGAGTGGGTCACCTACCGCGCCGGCGCGCATTCCACTTCCGACGATCCGTCGAAGTACCGGCCGGCCGACGACTGGGCGCGCTTTCCGCTCGGCGACCCGATCGATCGGCTCGAGCGCCACCTGATCGCGCGCGGCGAGTGGTCGGCGCAGCAGGGCGAGCAGACCCGCAAGGAGCTGGAGGCCGAGGTGATCGCCGCGCAGAAGGAGGCCGAACGCTGCGGCACGCTCGCCGACGGTCGCGTGCCCTCGCCGGCGACCATGTTCGAGGACGTCTACAAGGAGATGCCGGCGCACCTGCGCCGCCAGCGCGAGCAGATGCTGGCGCTGCAGCAGGAGCAGGCGGCGCACGATGCGCACGCGACGCAGGAGGCCCGGTCATGAGCGCAGTGGCCGTTCCCGCCGCCGGTCCTGCCGCGCGCATGACGATGATCCAGGCGCTGCGCTCGGCGATGGACGTGATGCTCGAGCGCGACCCGAACGTGGTCATCTACGGCGAGGACGTCGGCTACTTCGGCGGCGTGTTCCGCTGCACCGAAGGCCTGCAGGCGAAGTACGGGCGCACGCGCGTGTTCGATGCGCCGATCTCCGAGGGCGGCATCGTCGGGTCGGCGATCGGCATGGCGGCCTACGGGCTGCGCCCGGTGGTGGAGATCCAGTTCGCCGACTATGCCTATCCGGCCTACGACCAGATCGTGTCGGAGGCGGCGCGCCTGCGCTACCGCTCGGCGGGCGACTTCACCGCGCCGATCACCATCCGCATGCCCTGCGGCGGCGGCATCTACGGCGGGCAGACGCACAGCCAGAGCCCCGAGGTGCTGTTCACGCACGTGTGCGGATTGCGCACCGTGATGCCGTCGAACCCGTACGACGCCAAGGGACTGCTGATCGCATCGATCGAGTGCGACGACCCGGTGATCTTCCTCGAACCGAAGCGGCTCTACAACGGCCCGTTCGACGGCCATCACGAGCGGCCGGTGGTGCCGTGGTCGAAGCATCCGATGGGCGAAGTGCCCGAGGGCTACTACACGGTGCCGCTGGAATCGGCCGTGGTGCGGCGCAGTGGCGCCGATCTCACCGTGCTCGCCTACGGCACGATGGTGTACGTGGCCGAAGCGGCCGCCGCCGAGACCGGCGTCGACGCCGAGATCGTCGACCTGCGCAGCCTGTGGCCGCTCGACCTCGACACCATCGTCGCCTCGGTGAAGAAGACCGGCCGCTGCGTGGTCGTGCACGAGGCCACGCGCTCCAGCGGCTTCGGCGCCGAGCTGGTCTCGCTGGTGCAGGAGCATTGCTTCTTCCACCTCGAAGCGCCGATCGAGCGCGTCACCGGCTGGGACACGCCGTATCCGCATGCGCAGGAGTGGGCCTACTTCCCGGGGCCGGCGCGCGTCGGCGCGGCGATGCTGCGCGCGATGGGGGCCTGACGTGGCGTTGCGCGTCATCAAGGTGCCGGACATCGGCGAGGGCATTGCCGAAGTCGAGCTGGTCGAGTGGCTGGTGAAGGCCGGGGACGCGGTGGCCGAGGACCAGTCGCTCGCCGTCGTGATGACCGACAAGGCGAGCGTGGAGATCCCGTCGCCGGTGGCGGGCACCGTGGTCGCGCTGGTGGGCGAGGCGGGGCAGATGCTGGCGGTGGGATCGGAGCTGATCCGCATCGAATCCGGCACGGGTGCCGGCGCAGCGACGACTGCCGGCGCAGCGACGACTGCCGGCGCAGCCGCGACAGCATCGCGCGCCGCTGTCGCGCCGCAACGGCCGGCCGAAACGGTGCCGCACGAGGGCCGCGACAAGCCGCTCGCATCGCCGTCGGTGCGGCGGCACGCGCGCGAGCTCGGCGTCGACCTGCGATCCGTTCCCGGCAGCGGGCCGGACGGCCGCGTCCGGCACGAAGACGTCGAGCGGTT
>CAZBTE010000155.1:0-5866 GCA_964494665.1 uncultured Limnobacter sp. | reverse complement strand
CGGCCGAGCGGCTGAAGCTGCTGCGCGAGTCGAACAACCCGCAGGCGCAGTTCGTGTGGGCGATCCTGCGCGACGGCTGGCACTACGCGGCCTGCACGCTCGCCGAGATCGCCGACAACGCGCGCGACGTCGACCTCGCGATGCGCTTCGGCTTCGCAATGGAGCAGGGGCCGTTCGAGGCGTGGCAGCAGGCGGGCTGGACGCAGGTGGCCGAGTGGATCCGCGCCGACATCGACGCCGGTCGCGCGCTTGCCAAGGTGCCGCTGCCGCAGTGGGTACTCGAAGGGCCGGTGGCCGAGCGCGGCGGCGTGCACCAGTCCGAAGGCTCGTGGTCGGCGGCACGCGGCACGTTCGTGCCGCGTGCGGCGCAGCCGGTGTACCGGCGCCAGCTGTTCCCGGTGACGGTGGCTGGCGAAGGCGCCGCGAGCGGCCACACGGGCGGCACCACCGTATTCGAGGACGAGTCGATCAGGCTGTGGACGTTGCCGGAGCGTGGCCTCGACGACGTGCTGGTTGCGTCGATCCGCACCAAGGTGCACGCAATCGGGCCCGGCGTGATCGCGGGATTGCTGAAGGGCGTGGAGCTGGCCGAGCGCGACTACCAGGGACTGGTGATCTGGTCTCCGGACGATCCTTTCTCCTATGGAGCCGACCTGCAGGCGATGCTGCCGGTGTTCATGTCGGGCGGTGCGGGCGCGATCGGCGAGGCCGAGAAGGCGCTGCAGGACGCGATGCTGAAGCTGCGCTACGCGCACGTGCCCACGATTGCGGCACTCGCCAACATGGCGCTGGGCGGGGGTTGCGAACTGGCGATGTACTGCGCGCGGCGCGTCGCGCATCTCGAAACCTACATCGGACTGGTCGAGGTGGGCGTGGGCCTGGTGCCGGGCGGCGGCGGACTGGCGTTCGGTGCGCGCCGTGCGGCCGAGGAGCAGGCCGCGGCGCCCGACGCGTACCTGCTCGACTTCCTGAAGAAGTACGTGCTGGCCGCCGGTACCGCGCAGGTGTCGCGCTCGGCGATCGAGGCGCAGGCGATCGGTTACCTGCTGCCGGACGACCGCATCGTGTTCCACCGCCAGGAGCTGCTGTACACGGCGATCCGCGAGGCGAAAGCGATGAGCGATGCCGGATACCGGCCTCCGCGCCGCTCGATGATCAAGGTGGCCGGTCGCTCGGCGATCGCCACCGTGAGCGCGCAGATGCTCAACATGCGCGACGGCGGCTTCATCTCGGAGCACGACTACCACCTCGGCCGCACCATCGCCGAAGTGATGTGCGGCGGTGACGTCGAGGCCGGTTCGCGGGTCACCGAGGAGTGGCTGATGGCGCTCGAGCGCAAGGCCGTCACCGGCCTGCTCACGCATCCCAAGACCCAGGAACGGATCATGGGGATGATGCAGACCGGCAAGCCGGTCCGCAACTGACGCCGCGCCCGCCACCGAATACCCGGAGTTCATGATGAGCAAGCAAGTGCAGGATGCCTACATCGTCGCGGCCACGCGCACGCCGATCGGCAAGGCGCCCAAGGGCGCGTTACGCAACGTCCGTCCCGATGACCTGCTGGTGCACGCGATTCGGGCGGCGCTGGCGCAGGTGCCGGCGCTCGATCCGAAGACGATCGAGGACGCCATCGTCGGCTGTGCCATTCCCGAAGGCGAGCAGGGGCTGAACGTGGCGCGCATCGGCGCGCTGCTGGCAGGCCTGCCCGACACCGTGGGCGGTGTCACCGTCAACCGCTTCTGCGCGTCGGGGCTGACCGCGGTCGCGATGGCTGCCGACCGCATCCGCGTCGGCGAGGCCGACGTGTTGATCGCTGCCGGCACCGAGTCGATGAGCATGGTGCCGATGATGGGCAACAAGCCGTCGATGAACCCGCTCGTGTTCGCGGGCGGCGAGAACGTCGGCATCGCCTACGGAATGGGGCTCACTGCCGAGAAGGTCGCGCAGCAGTGGAAGGTGACGCGGGAGGCCCAGGACGCATTTGCGCTCGCGTCTCACCGCAAGGCGATCGCTGCGCAGCGCGGCGGCGAGTTCGCCGACGAGATCAGCCCGATCGACGTCGTCGAGCGTTTCCCCGACCTGGCCGGCGAAGGCAACATCGAAGTTCGCACCCGTCGCGTCGAACTCGACGAGGGGCCGCGTGCCGACACCACGCCCGAGGCGCTCGCCAAGCTGCGCCCGGCATTCGCTGCGCCGCGCGACCCAGGCGGCAAGCCGACCGGCATGGGCAGCGTCACCGCCGGCAACAGCTCGCAGACCTCGGACGGCGCCGGCGCGCTGATCCTCGTGTCCGAGCGGATGCTCGCGCAGTTCGGCCTCACGCCGCTGGCGCGCTTCGTGTCGTTCGCGGTGCGCGGCGTGCCGCCGCAGATCATGGGGATCGGGCCGAAGGAAGCGATCCCCGTGGCGCTGAAGAACGCCGGGCTGACGCTCGACGACCTCGGCTGGATCGAGTTGAACGAGGCGTTCGCCGCGCAGTCGCTGGCGGTGATGCAGGACCTCGGCCTGAACCCCGAGGTGGTCAACCCGATGGGCGGCGCGATCGCGCTCGGCCATCCGCTCGGCGCCACCGGGGCCATCCGTGCGGCCACCGTGGTGCACGCGCTGCGCCGGCGTCAGCTCAGGTACGGCATGGTGACGATGTGCGTCGGCACCGGGATGGGCGCGGCAGGCATCTTCGAGAGGGTGTGAGGAAGGCACAGGGAGAAGGGAGAAGCTGATGTGAGCGAGGCGCGGGGCGAGCGGGTCGAGGTGCGGACCGGGGACGGGGCGGCGGTCGTGGCGCACCGGTTCGACGCGATCCGGCCGCGCGCGGTGGTGGTGATTGCGCCGGCGCTCGGCGTGCCGCAGGACTTCTACCGCGACTTCGCGGCATGGCTTGCACAACACGACTTCACGACGCATACCTTCGACTATCGCGGCATCGGGCACTCGGCGCCCCGCTCGCTGCGGCGCTTTCGCGCCACCATCGACGACTGGGTCCGTTTCGACTTCGAGGCGGTGCTCGCGCATGCGCGCGAGCAGGCCGGCGGCGTGCCGCTGTTCGTGGTCGGGCACAGCCTTGGCGCGCAACTGGTGGCACTCGCGCCGTCGGCGCGCGAAGTGCGTGCGCTGGTCGCCGTGGCCGGCGGCAGCGGCTACTGGCGCGGATTCCCCGCGCCCATGCGCGTGCTGATGCTGCTGATGCTGCACGGCGCCGCGCCGCTGTCGATTCCGCTGGCCGGCTACTTTCCCGGACGGCGGCTGCGCCTCCTCGGGGACTTGCCCGCGGACGTGATGCGGCAGTGGCGCCGCTGGTGCCTGAACGAGGACTACCTGGTCGGGGTCGAGCCGGGGGCGCGCGAGGCATACGCGCGGGCGTGTTTCGACATGCTGTCGCTCACGTTCGCCGACGACACGATGATGCCGCTGCGAAACGTCGAGACGCTGCACGCGCACCTGCGCGCTGTGCGCCGCGAGGCGCGTCGCATCGGGCCGGCCGAAGCGGGCGGCCCGATCGGGCACATGGGGTTTTTCCGGAGACGCCATCGCGACAGCCTGTGGCCCATCGCGGCCGAGTGGCTCGATGCCCGTGCCGCAGCGCCGGGGACGTGAACCGACGAGGCCGTCCGGGATTTCGTCCTGTAGTATCCTCGATCGACACTCCCTGTCGCGACACCATTTGAGGATGATCAACACATGCTGAAGAAGACGATCCTGGGTGCGACGCTCGTCGCCACCGCCTTCGCTGCGTCGTTTGCAAGTGCGCAGCAGTATCCGAGCCGTCCCATCTCCGTGGTCGTTCCGTTCGCGGCCGGCGGTCCTACCGACACGGTCGCGCGTTCGGTTGCCGACGCGATGGCCAAGGCGATGCCGGGTTCGACGATCGTGGTCGAGAACGCCGCGGGCGCGGCGGGCACGATCGGCGTCTCGAAGGTCGCACGCGCGAACCCCGACGGCCACACGTTGCTCGTGTTTCACATCGGGATGGCGACCACGCCGGCCCTTTACCGCAAGCTCCAGTACAAACCGCTCGAAGACTTCGAGTACATCGGCCTGATCAACGACGTGCCGATGACCATGCTGGTGAAGAACGGCTTCCCGGCCAAGAACATGAAGGAGATGGTCGACTACGTGAAGAAGAACGCCGACAAGGTCACGCTGGCCAACGCCGGCGTCGGCTCAGCCTCGCACCTGTGCGGCCTGCTGTTCCAGTCGGCGATCAATCAGGAACTGGTGACCGTTCCGTACAAGGGCACGGCGCCGGCGCTGGCCGACCTGATGGGCGGGCAGGTCGACATCCTGTGCGACCAGACCACCAACACCACGCCGCAGATCAAGGCGGGCAAGGTCACTGCGCTGGCGCTCACTGCGCCGCAGCGCATCGAGTCGCTCAAGGACCTGCCGACGATGGCCGAGTCGGGCTATCCCGGCTTCAACGTGTCGATCTGGCACGGGCTGTATGCGCCCAAGGGCACGCCGAAGCCGGTGGTCGACCGGCTGGTGACCGCGCTGCAGGAGGCGCTGAAGGATCCGGGGCTGAACAAGCGCTTCGCCGATCTCGGTGCGCAGACCGCGACGACCGATCGCGCGACGCCGGAAGCACTGCGCAAGCACCTGGCCGCGGAAATCGATCGCTGGGGTCCGGTGATCAAGAAGGCGGGCGTGTTCGCCGACTGATGGCACACATCGTCGCGAACACCGCCGGGGGCATCGCGACGATCGCCCTGAACCGGCCGGAGAGGAAGAACGCGATCACGGCGCCGATGTACCAGGCGCTGGCCGATGCGCTGCGCGAAGCCGACGGCGACGCGGCCGTGCGCTGCATCGTGATCCACGGAACGCCGGAGGTGTTTACCGCCGGCAACGACCTGGAGGACTTCCTCCGGGATCCGCCGCTGTCCGACGACAGCCCGGTGTTCCGCTTCCTCACGGCGCTCGCCGCCTGCACCCGGCCGCTGGTTGCCGCTGTCAACGGGCCGGCGGTCGGCGTGGGCACGACCATGCTGCTGCACTGCGACCTGGTGTACGCGGCCGACAACGCGCGCTTCGCGCTGCCTTTCGCGCAGCTGGCGCTGTGTCCGGAAGCCGCGTCGAGCCTGCTGCTGCCGATGGTTGCCGGTCACCAGCGCGCCGCCGAGAAGCTGCTGCTGGGCGAGCCGTTCGGCGCCGAGGAGGCGCGCGAAATGGGTTTGGTCAACAAGGTTCTGCCGGCCGCGCAGACCGTCGAGCACGCACTGGCGCAGGCTGCGAAGCTGGCGCGCTTGCCCGCGTCGTCGCTGCGCGCCACGAAGCGCCTGATGCGGCAGGGGCTGGCCGCAGCGATCGCGCAGCAGATGCGCGACGAGGGTGTCGAATTCCGCGCCCTGCTCACCGCTGCCGAGGCACGCGAGGCGTTCAGCGCGTTCCTCGAGAAGCGCAAGCCGGATTTCTCGCGTTTCGGCTGACTGCGGCGGCGCGGCATGAACGCTCGCCGGCGCCACGGAGGGAAATCATGAAGACCCTGAAGGACCGCACGCTGTTCATCAGCGGGGCGTCGCGCGGCATTGGCCTGGCGATCGCGAAGCGCGCGGCGGCCGACGGCGCCAACGTCATCGTGGCCGCCAAGAGCGCCGAGCCCAACCCGAAGCTGCCGGGCACCATCTACACCGCCGCCGAGGAGATCGAGGCGGTCGGCGGCAAGTGCCTTCCGGTGGTGTGCGACATCCGCGACGAGGCGCAGGTGATCGACGCTGCGGCGCAGGGTGCCGAGCGCTTCGGCGGCATCGACGTCCTCGTCAACAACGCCAGCGCGATCAACCTGACGCCCACCGAAGCGACGCCGATGAAGCGCTACGACCTGATGTTCGACGTCAACGTGCGCGGCACGTTCCTGTGCACCCAGGTG
>CAZBTE010000154.1:0-5869 GCA_964494665.1 uncultured Limnobacter sp. | reverse complement strand
GACGCGATCGAAGTGCACGGCGCGCACGGCTACCTGCTGCACCAGTTCCTGTCGCCGCTCGCCAACCGGCGCGAGGACGAATATGGCGGTTCGCTCGAGAACCGGATGCGCTGGCCGCTCGAAGTGTTCGCGGCGATGCGCGCGGCGTGGCCGGCGCACAAGCCCATGGGCATGCGCATCTCGGCCACCGACTGGCTCGACGCCCTGCCCGCCTCCGAGCGATTCGACCTGCCCGACGCGATCACGTTCGCGCGGCGCTGCGCCGCGATCGGCGCCGACTGGATCGACGTCTCCAGCGGCGGCATCTCGCCGCGGCAGAACGTCAAGCTGGGGCCCGGTTATCAGGTGCCGTTCGCCGAAGCGATCCGGCGCGAAGCGAAGGTGCCGGTGATCGCGGTGGGCCTGATCACCGAGCCGCGGCAGGCCGAAGACATCGTGGCATCGGGCAAGGCCGACATGGTGGCGCTGGCGCGCGGACTGCTGCGCAATCCGCACTGGGCCTGGGATGCTGCCGCGGCGCTCGGCGCCAGCGTCGAGGCGCCGCGCCAGTACTGGCGCAGCCTGCCGCGCGAGCATCCGCAGCTGTTCGGGCAGACCACCTTCGGGCAGCGTTGAGCATGTATCGCGCCGTCGTCTTCGATCTGGACGGCCTGATGGTCGACACCGAGCGTATCGCTCTCGAATGCTGGATCGAGGCCGCGGGCGCCTGCGGCTGGGAGATCACGCGCGAGACCTGCCTCGCGCTGGTCGGCATCGACCGGCGCGAGTCGCGCCAGGCGCTGCTCGATCGCATGGGCGGCAGCTTTCCGCTCGCCGACGTGTCGGCGCGCGGGCGCGTGCGCTATCTCCAGCGGCTGCGCGGCGAAGGCGTGCTGGTCAAGCCGGGCCTGGTCGAGCTGCTCGACTGGCTGCGGGCGCGTGCGGTGCCGGTCGCGGTGGCCACGTCGACGCAGCAGGACCTGGCGCTGGAGAAGCTCGCGCTGGCCGGCCTGCGCGAACGCTTCGACACCATCGTCGGCGGCGACCAGGTTCCCAAAGGCAAGCCCGCGCCGGACGTCTATCGCGAAGCGATCGCGCGCATCGGCGCCGAGCCGGCGCACTGCATCGCACTGGAGGATTCCGAGATCGCGCTGCGCGCGGCGCACGCGGCGGGCGTCACCTGCATCGTAGTGCCCGACCTGCTGCCGCCGTCACGCGAGTACGAAGCGCTCGCGCACGCGATCGTGCCGTCGTTGCGCGAGGCGCAGGGGTTGATCGAGGCGATGCTGGGCTCGAAAGCGCCGGACGGTACGACGGGGCGCTGAGTATCACGCCAGCAGACTGACCCCGTCCACTTTCGAGGCCGCCAAAGGCTTCAACTTGCCAACCGATAACCGATCGCGGCGGCCGCGAGCGATCCGAACAGGTGCAGGCCGCTGTGCGCGAGCGCGAGCCCGAACGCTCCGCGCTGAAGCATGCCCAGCGACTCGATCGAGAACGTCGAGAAGGTGGTGAGCGCACCGAGAAAACCGGTGAGCGCGAACAAGCGCCACGCCGGATCGATCTGCGGATGGCGCGCGAACCATGCGACGGCCGCGCCGATCATCAGGCCGCCTGCGACATTGGCGAGCAGCGTGCCCCAAGGCATCGCGCGGTCGTTCAGCCACAGGCTCAGCGCCCAGCGCAGCCAGGCGCCCAGCACGGCGCCGATCGCGACTGCCAACGCGCCGGCAGGGTTCACCACCGCGCCGCGGCCTCGTCGTCGCTCTCGCGCGCCTCGACCCAGCGCTCGCCCTGCGGGGTGCGCTCCTTCTTCCAGAACGGTGCCTGCGTCTTCAGGTAGTCCATGATGAACTCGCAGGCGGCGAACGCTTCGCCACGATGCGCGGACGTGACCACGACCAGCACGATCTGGTCACCCGGCGCGAGCGGGCCGTAGCGATGCACGACCAGCGCGTCGAGGATGTTCCAGCGCCGGCGCGCCTGAGCGCAGATGTCTTCGAGCGCGCGCTCGGTCATGCCGGGATAGTGCTCGAGCGTCATCGATGCGACGCCGGCGCCTTCGTTGAGGTCGCGCACGGTGCCGACGAAGCTGGCCACCGCGCCGACGTCGAGCTTGCCGGCGCGCAGCGTGGCGATCTCGGCAGCGATGTCGAAGTCGTGCTGTTGCACCCGTA
Source organism: uncultured Limnobacter sp. (assembly GCA_964494665.1). Taxonomy (GTDB): domain Bacteria; phylum Pseudomonadota; class Gammaproteobacteria; order Burkholderiales; family Burkholderiaceae_E; genus Zeimonas. The sequence goes on along the minus strand of CAZBTE010000154.1, from coordinate 3,713 downwards.
CAGGCATGTTCAGACTCCGCTGATGATCACGTCGAGCGCATCGACGATCTCGTGACGGTGCCCCGCGAGCGACGCGACGTAACGGCCGACCGCCTTGAGCGGCACGCCGGCGATCTCGGTAGTGCGCATGACCACCCGCTGCCCGTCGACCTCGAACACCGGCATCAATTGCGCCATCGGCGCCGCGTCGTTCGCCGCAGGTGCCATCGGCACGACGACGCGCGTGGCAAGCGAAGCGAGCAGATCGGACTGGATGTCGAGCAGGAACGGAAAACGCGCGCGCGACGACGCGTCCGGGTTCCGGTAGACGTCGAACTGCGACATGGCCCTGCCCCGAAACGCGCTAGAAGCTGCGCAGTGAATCGGCGAAACAGCCGTTGCGTTCGACGTCGCGGTTGTAGGCCTCGATCGCGACGCGGTTCTCGGCCAGCCAGCGTGCACGGGCTCGGCCGGCAACCTCGGCGACGAGCGCAGCTTCGAGCGTCTGCGAGAGGTTCACGTCGAGCTCGCGCGCGCGTCGGAGCAGATCGGCATTGACCGTGACGTTGGTGGCGCGCTTGGGCGCGCTGACGTCGTACAGAACGCTGCGCTCACGGACAACATGTTTCATGCGCATAAGCTACCCGCGTCGGCGGTCCGCGTCAACCTCCGGTGACCGGAGGAAAGAACGCCACTTCGGCGCCGGGCCGCAGCGGCGTGTCGGGGCGCGCCATCGCCTGATCGACCGACACCCGCACCGCGCGACCCTCGGCCAGCGCCTCGGCCCAGGCGCCGCCGCGTTCGCGCAGCCATGCGCGCAGCTGTGCCGTGGTGCCCACGCCCTGCGGCAGGTCGAGCGTCTCGCGGCCGGTGCCGAGCGTCTCGCGCAAGCCCGCGAAGTAGAGGATCGTGATCGTCATCGCAGTACCCCCCTGCTAGTTGACCAGCGCCGCAAAAGGCAGGAAACGCACCATGTCGCCGGCGGCGATCGGCATCTCGGGCGGGTTGTCGATCAGCCCGTCGCCCCAGACCGTCGAGGTCAGTACTCCCGAGCTCTGGTTGGGAAACAGGTCGAGCCCGCCCTGCGCGTTGATGCGCGCGCGCAGGAACTCGCGGCGCCGGTCGGGCTTGCGCCAGTCGAAGTCGGCGCGCATCGGCAACTCGCGCGCAGCGACGTCCTTCATGCCCTGCAGCCGCTGGATGAAGGGACGCACCAGCAGCACGAAGGTGACGAAGCTCGACACCGGGTTGCCCGGCAAGCCGATGAAATGGGCCGCGCCGCCGACGGTGCCGGGCTCGGCATCGCCATCGTCCGCTGCGCGTCGCACCCGCCCGCAGGCCAGCGGCTTGCCCGGCTTCATCGCGATCTGCCACAGGCGCATCTCGCCCTCGGCCTCGACCGCCGCCTTCACGTGATCTTCCTCGCCGACCGACACCCCGCCCGACGTCACGATCAGGTCGTTGCCGCGGGCGGCGCGACGCAGCGCCTCGCGCGTGGCGGCGAGCGAGTCCGGCACGTTCCCGAGGTCGGTGAGCTCGCAGCCGAGCGCGTGCAACAGCCCGCGCAGCACGTAGCGGTTGCTGTTGTAGATCGCGCCGGGCTTCAGCGGCTCGCCGGGCATCGTCAGCTCGTTGCCGGTGAAGAAGCACGCCACGCGCACGCGCCGGCACACCGGCAGCTCGGCCAGGCCCACCGAAGCGGCCAGCCCCGCGGCTTGCGGATCGAGCCGGGTGCCTGCGGGCAGCACGACGCTGCCGTTGCGGATGTCCTCGCCGGCACGCCGGATCCACTCGCCCGGCGCCGGACAATGCGAGAACACGACCGCGTCGCCGTCGGCCTGCGCCATCTCCTGCATCACCACCGCATCGGCCCCGTCGGGGATCAGCCCGCCGGTGAAGATGCGTGCCGCCTCGCCGGGCCGGAGGGGCCGGCCGACTTGTCCGGCGGGAATGCGCTGCGCAACGTGCAGTCGCACGGGCGCAGTGGACGTGGCCCGCTCGAGATCGGCGCGCCGCACCGCATAGCCGTCCATTTGCGTGTTGTCGCGCGGCGGCACGTCGAGCGTCGCGCGGATGTCGGCGGCGAGCACCCTCCCCGTCGCCTCGGCGGTGTCCACCGTCTCGATGTCGTGCAGCGGCGCGGCCTGCGCGAGCAGCGCAGCGCGTGCGTCATCGAAGGACAGCAATCCCGGGTTCATGGACGAGGTTCAGGTGGACGATGATGAACTCGGCGATGTCGTCGGGCCGGTTCAGGTCGAGCAGCGGCAACCGCGTGTCGATCGGTGCATCGGTGGCCACGGCAACGACGTTCGGATCGTCGGGGTGCAGCAGCGGCTTGCCGAGCGACGGACGGTGCACTTCGAGCTTGTGGATCGGCGCGTGCTTGTAGCCCTCGACCAGCACCAGGTCGCACGGCGAGAAGCGGTGCAACTGCTCGTGCAGCGACGGCTCGGCTTCGTCGCGCAGCTCGTGCATCAGCACCCAGCGCCGGTCCGACGTGATCAGCACCTCGGAAGCGCCCGCCTCGCGGTGCCGGTACGAATCCTTGCCGGGTTTGTCGATGTCGAAGCGGTGATGCGCGTGCTTGATCAGCGACACCCGCAGGCCGCGCAGCACGAAGCGCGGGATCAGCTGCTCGATCAGCGTGGTCTTGCCCGAACCCGAATAGCCTGCGAAGCCGAATATCCTCATGATCGCTCAAGGGTACCCCATGCACGATCGCGCTGGGACGGTAACCCGCCGCATTCCGGGGCCCGTCGCTCGTAGCCGGCAGCAGAAGCCGGCCCCGCGCTCATCGGGCGATCGGGCGTCGCGGCGGGCGGCCGTGCCGCGTCAGCCCAAATCCGCCGTGCTTTCCGACGCCGCGGTCTCGCAACGCTGCGCGATGTAGCGCTGCAGCGCCCCGACGTCGACCGCCATGCGGTCGAAACGCTGGGGCCGCGCCTCCAGGTCCTCGAAGCCGGCCGGACGCGGCGGCTCCTCGCCGAGCGCCTCGCGGATCGTGTCGGCGAACTTCGCGGCCTGGGCCGTCTCCAGGCAGATCATCGGCACGCCGGGCTCGCGCCACTGGCGCGCGACGTGCAGGCCGTCGGCGGTATGCGTGTCGACGGTGACGCCGTAGCGTGCGCGCGCGTCGCGGATCGTGGCCAGGCGGTCGGCGTGGCAGCTGCGGCCCGAGACGAAGCCGAATTCGCGCAGCCGCGCGAATTCCGGCGTGCCGGCGATGTCGAACTCGCCGCTGCGCGCGAGGCCGGCCCACATCGCGGACACGCGCGCCCCGTCGCCGCCCAGCAGGTCGTAGACGAAACGTTCGAAGTTCGAGGCCTTGGAGATGTCCATCGACGGGCTGCTGGTGTGGTGCGTCTCGGCGGTGCCGCGCGGCCGGTAGCGGCCGGTGCGGAAGAACTCGTCGAGCACGTCGTTCTCGTTGGTGGCCACCACCAGCCGCGAGATCGGCAGGCCCATCGAGCGCGCGATGTGACCGGCGAGCACGTTGCCGAAGTTGCCCGATGGCACCGAGAACGACACCGGCTGCGAGTCGTCTTCGGTGGCCGCGAAGAAGCCCTTGAAGTAGTAGACCACCTGCGCGACCACGCGTGCCCAGTTGATCGAGTTGACCGTGCCGATCGCGTAGCGCTGCTTGAAGGCGAGGTCGTTCGAGACCGCCTTCACCATGTCCTGGCAGTCGTCGAAGACGCCGTCGACCGCGATGTTGAAGATGTTCGGGTCGTCGA
>CAZBTE010000153.1:0-5892 GCA_964494665.1 uncultured Limnobacter sp. | reverse complement strand
GATGCATCGCAGCGTCCCTCCACCCCGACGACCACAACATACAAGCATCGCAGGGAACCTCCGCGAAGCGGAGGCAAGCACCGAAGCGTCCCCGGCGGGCGGCCTGCGCCTTTGCCCGCGCCGAGCTGCGCAGGGCCGCGCACGACCGCGCACGCGCTGCGCCGCGGTGTCACGCGTCGCTTTCGGCGCGCCTGGGAATCGAGACTCGAGGCGCCGGCGCCTCGCCCGCTTCCAGCGCCGGATCGCCGTCGAACGCGATGTCGCCGTCGGGCACCGGCTCGCCCGTGGCGCGCAGCGCGGCGAAGTCGAAGCGCTCGCGGTCCATCAGGTGCGAGGGCACCACGCGACCGAGCGACGCGAAGATGTTCTCCACCCGGCCCGGGAAGCGCTTCTCCCACTCGCGCATCAGCTGCTTGACCTCGCGCCGCTTCAGGTTCTCCTGCGAGCCGCACAGGTTGCACGGGATGATCGGGAACGCGCGCCAGTGTGCGTAGGCGGCGAGGTCCTCCTCCTTCACGTAGGCGAGCGGACGGATCACGATGTGGCGGCCGTCGTCGGAAACGAGCTTCGGCGGCATCGACTTGAGCTTGCCGCCGAAGAACATGTTCAGGAAGAAGGTTTCGAGGATGTCGTCGCGATGGTGGCCCAGCGCGATCTTCGTCGCGCCGAGCTCGTCGGCGACGCGGTACAGGATGCCGCGGCGCAGCCGCGAGCACAGCGAGCACATGGTGCGGCCTTCGGGCACCACGCGCGTGACGATCGAGTAGGTATCCTGGTTCTCGATGCGGTACGGCACGCCCAGCGCGTCGAGGTAGCGTGGCAACACGTCGGCCGGAAAGCCCGGCTGCTTCTGGTCCAGGTTGACCGCCACGATGTCGAACGCCACCGGCGCGCGGCTGCGCAGCGTGAGCAGCAGGTCGAGCAGCGCGTAGCTGTCCTTGCCGCCGGACAGGCAGACCATCACGCGGTCGCCGGCCTCGATCATGCCGAAGTCGCCGATCGCCTGCCCGGCCTGGCGCAGCAGCCGCTTGTGCAGCTTGTTGCGCTCGTAGGCGAGCTTCTCGTCGCGCCGCGTGGCCGGAAGCTCGATCGTGCTCACGGATGCCTCCAGACCTCGACGCGCACCGCGCGCGCGCGCGGCAGCGGTTGCGGCTTGGTCACCGACACCTTCAGCGCGCGCAGCCCGGGCAGGCGTGCGATGTCGTCGGCCAGCTCGCCGCACAGCGTCTCGACCAGCTTGAAACGGCGCTCGGCGACGATGCGCTCGACCGCTTCGACCACGCGCTCGTAGTTGACGGTCTCGGAGAGCGTGTCGCGGCGCGAGATCTTCGTGGCGTGCGGCACGTACATCTCGACGTCGATGACCACCGGCCGGCGCCGCACCTGCTCACGCTCGTATACGCCGAGGAAGCAGTCGATCTCGATGTCCTGCACGACGATGCGATAGCAGTCCTGGTAGGTGTCTTGCATGATGATGCGGTTCGGAGTCGGAAAGGGCGCGCGGTGCGGACGGCTCAGCGCGAGACCAGGCTGGCACCGCCGTCGACGGCGAGCACGTGGCCGGTGACGTAGTCGGTGCCGAACAGCAGGAAGGCCACGGCGCGCGCGACATCCTCGCTGGTGCCGAGCCGGCCGAGCGGTATCGCGGCCTCTCCGGCGCGCTGTTCGGCTTCGCTGAACACGCCGGTTTCGGGCCAGTCGAGCGACCCGGGGGCCACGGCGTTCACGCGCACGCGCGGCGCCAGCTCCAGGGCAAGCGCGCGGGTGAGGGCGACGATGCCGGCCTTGGCGGCGGTGTACACCGAGAACTGCGGCAGCGGCCGCTCGGTGTGCACGTCGCACACGTTGACGATGGCGCCGCCGCTCTCGCGCAGCGAAGGCACGGCTGCCTGGCTGGTGAACAGCGCGGCCTTCAGGTTGCCGTCGACCAGTTCGGACCACCGGCGTTCGTCGATGGTGCCGATCGGCGTGCGGTAGAAGCTCGACGCATTGTTGACCAGCGCGTCGAGCCGTCCCTTCCAGCCGGCGGCCGTCGCGACCAGGCGCGTGCATTCCTGCACCTGTGCCAGGTCGGCCGCCACGGCGATCGCCGAATCGGGACGTGCTGCGTTCAGCTCGTCGACCAGCCGCCTGGCGTCGTCGGCCGAGCGCCGGTAGTGCACGACGACGCTGCAGCCGAGCGCGTGCAGGTGGCGCGCGACGCCGGCGCCGATGCGCCGCGCCGCGCCGGTGACGAGGACGACGGAGTTCGGGTCCATGGCGGCAGACAGCGCCCCGAAAGAAGGGCGTGGGCAGTGTAATGCATCCTGCCGGACTGGTACGATCGCTGGTTGTTCAAGCAGTTTCCGGACGTTTTTTCCGAGCATGCTCAGTTTTCTCCCCCCGATCTTGCGTGCCACCGTGGCGATCCTGCTGCTGGTGGTCAACACGCTGTTCTGGTGCGTGCTGCTGTTCGCGCTCGCGCTGGTGAAGCTGCTGCTGCCGTTTGCCCCGGTTCGCGCCGCAATCGACCCGCTGCTCAACGGCATTGCCACCCGATGGATCGCCGGCAACAGCGCCTGGATGCGGCTGACGCAGCGCACGCAGTGGGACGTCGAAGGGCTCGAAGAACTCGGCTACGGCTGGTACATGGTGTGCGCCAACCACCAGACCTGGGTCGACATCTTCGTGCTGCAGCACCTGCTGAACCGGCGCATCCCGCTGCTGAAGTTCTTCCTCAAGCACGAGCTGATCTACGTGCCGGTGATGGGCCTGGCATGGTGGGCGCTCGACTTTCCGTTCATGCGGCGCCACTCCGAGAAGTACCTGAGGAGGCACCCCGAGAAACGCCTGCAGGACCTCGAAACCACCCGGCGCGCCTGCGCGAAGTTCGCGCGCCTGCCCACCAGCGTGATGAACTTCGTCGAAGGCACGCGCTTCACGGCTGCCAAGCACGCCGAGCAGCGCTCGCCGTATCGGCACCTGCTCAAACCCAAGGCCGGGGCGTTGGCGCTGTCGCTCAACGCGCTGGGTGACCGCTTCGAGTCCATGCTCGACGCGACCATCGTCTATCCCGACGGCGCGCCGAACTTCTGGCAGTTCCTGCGCGGCGACGTGCGTCGCGTGGTGGTGCGCTTCGACCGGCACCCGATCCCGCACGAGTTCTGCACCGGCGACTACATGGGCGACTCGAAACTGCGCAGGCGCCTGCAGTCGTGGCTGCACGAGCTGTGGCACAACAAGGACGTGCGCATCGACGCCGTATTGTCGGGACCCCGGGCCGGCGGGGCGGGCAGCGAAGCGACCGGGGTGCGCGACAGCACCGCCAATGCGCACGGCAGCGCATCATAGTGGCGCGATCGTGAGCAGCGGCGACGCGCTGCCCGCGCCGTCGCCGCAGGCCGAGGCGCTCTCGCGGACCCTTGCAGCGCGCATTGCAGACGCGATCGCGCGCGCCGGCGGCTGGATCGGCTTCGACCGCTACATGCACCATGCGCTGTACGAGCCCGGACTGGGCTACTACGCGGCCGGCAGCCGCAAGTTCGGCGCCGACGGAGACTTCGTCACCGCGCCCGACCTGACTCCGCTTTTCGGCCAGTGCGTCGCGGCGCAGTGCGCGCACTGGTTCGCGTCGGCGCCGCACGCTATTCTCGAATTCGGCGCCGGCTCGGGGGCACTCGCAGCGCAATTGCTCGACGCCCTCGGCGTGCTGGGCGGCGCGCCGCTGCGCTACGACATCGTCGAAGTGTCGGCGGAGCTGCGCGAGCGCCAGCGGCGCACGCTGGCCGAGCGGGTGCCGGCGCTGCTCGCGCGCGTGCGCTGGCTCGATGCGCTGCCGCCGCGCATCGAGGGCGTGATCATCGCCAACGAGGTGCTCGACGCGATGCCGGTGCGCATCTTCCGCGTACGCGAGCAGGCGGTGTACGAGCGCGGCGTGGCCTGCCTGCCCGGAGGGGGCGGCTTCACCTTCGAGGACCGGCCCGCCGACGACGCGTTCGCGCAGCAGGTGCGGCACACGCTTGCGGATGCGCAGGAACACGGCGCACGCGATCCGTTTCCGCCCGACTACGTCTCGGAGATCGGGGAGCAGGCGCAGGCGTGGGTCGGGACCGTGGCGCAACGGCTGGCGCACGGTGCGATGCTGCTGATCGACTACGGATTTCCGCGTGCCGAGTACTACCATCCCCAGCGCGCCGGCGGCACGTTGCAGTGCCACTATCGCCACCGCGTTCATGCCGATCCGTTCTTCTGGCCGGGCCTGCAGGATATCACGGCGCACGTCGACTTCACTGCGGTGAGCCACGCGGCGGTGCACGCGGGGCTGGCGCCGCTCGGCTACGGCTCGCAGGCGCGCTTCCTGCTCGATTGCGGGCTGCTCGATCGTTTCGCCCGCGTGCCGCGCGACGACGCGCGCCTGTGGACACGCCAGGCGCAGGCGGTACAGCTGCTGGTCTCCGAATCCGAGATGGGCGAGCTGTTCAAGGCGATCGCATTCGGCCGCGGCGTGCCCGACGATGCACCGGGCTTCGAGACGCGCGACCGGCGGGGCGTGCTGGAGTAAGGGCGCGATCGCGCCCGTTGCGTGCAGGAGTGCTGCGCCGATGCTGAAGTGGCTGCTGGTGGTCGTGCTTGCGCTGGTGCTGTTCTCCGGCCTGATGCCGCTGCTGCGTCGCATCGGCATCGGGCGGCTCCCGGGCGACTTCGAGTTCCGCGCCTTCGGGCGTGAGTGGTCGATACCGCTCACCTCCACGGTGCTGCTCGCCCTGCTGGCAGGCCTGATCGCGAAGCTGGTGTGAAGCTCAGTGCCCGATGCCGGGCACGGCGCGCACGGCCGCCACGCGTGCGGCATGCACCGCGTCGCGGATGCCGCTCGCGTGGCCGGCATGGGCGGCGGCGACCGCGCCGGCGTCCACCGAGCGCATCGCCTGCGCGGCCTGTCGCAGCCGATCGGCCTGCGGCCACGGGCGCTGGGCGAAGCCGAGCCGCCCGCGCCAGTCGGCCTCGCAAGCGGCAATCAGGTCGTCGAGCCGCCGCGGCTTGCGCAGCACGTCGAGCCGCTCGAGCAGCCGCGTGAGCGTGGCGGCACGCAGTTCGAGCGCGCGATGCATCAGTTCGTGCTCGCGCGCCACCAGCGTGGCGAGCTCGCGGCATTCGCCGGGCACGCGCAGCCGCTCGCACAGCGCCTCGATCAGGGCGACCGAACGGTCCTCGTGGCCTTGATGGTGCGGCCACTGGTCGGGCGGCGTCGTGCCCTTGCCGACGTCGTGGGTCAGCACGGCGAAGCGCACCGCGAGCGGGGCCCGGTTCGTCGCGGCGTGGTCGACCGCCATCATCGTATGCACGCCGGCGTCGATCTCCGGATGCGGTTCGGGCGGCTGCGGTACGCCCCACAGGCGATCGACCTCGGGCAGCACGCGGGCCAGCGCGGCGCGCGCGCGCAGCACGGCGAACATCCGTGAAGGGTGTCGTTCCATCAGGCCGCGCGCAAGCTCCTGCCAGACGCGCTCGGCCACCAGCGCGTCGGCCTCGCCGTGCTCGACCATGCGGCGCATCAGCTCGGAGGTCTCGGGCGCCACGGTGAAGCGGCGGAAGCGCGCCGCGAAGCGCGCCAGCCGAAGGATGCGCACCGGATCCTCGGCGAACGCGGTGCCGACGTGACGCAGGACGCCGTCGCGCAGGTCGGCCAGCCCGCCGTGCGGATCGATCAGCGTGTCGTCGGCGTCGCGTGCCATCGCGTTGATGGTCAGGTCGCGCCGCAGCAAGTCGTCCTCGAGCGTGACGTCGGGTGCGTAGTGCACCGTGAAACCGCGGTAGCCCGACCCGCTCTTGCGCTCGGTACGCGCGAGCGCGTATTCCTCGCGGGTCTCCGGATGCAGGAACACCGGGAAATCGCGCCCGACCGGGCGGAAGCCG
>CAZBTE010000152.1:0-5911 GCA_964494665.1 uncultured Limnobacter sp. | reverse complement strand
TTCGCGGGGGTGCCCTGCGATGCTCGCAGCACCGGCTGGCGCGGCGAAACTCGCTGCGCTCGCTGGCGCGAGCTGCGCTCGGACAATCGCCGCGAGAATGATGGACGGCGCGCGCTGCGCGCGCCGCCGGTGCCGCTGCGCTTCTCGGCTGCGCACGAGGCGCGCCCGCGACGCACCGCACGCGCCTTTGCCGACACCGTCGTGGCGTTCGTGAGCGACAGCCCCGTCTTCGATGCTGGCGCCACCGACGTCGCTCGAGCGGCAGTCGGCGGCGGGGCCCACTGTGGGCCGAGCGGGGCGCCTGGGCAGCCGCGCCAAGCGCGCCGCGTGCGCGGAAGCCGCATGCGGGCACGCAAGCGGGGCGACGTCGGCAGCGCCGAGCAGCGCAGTCCCGGGGTCGGCGCGCGAAGCGCGCCTCGTACCTCTGACTTGCGGCGCACTGTCTGAACGAAGCGAGCGCAGCGAGCGCAGTGAGTTGCGCCGCACGACCCCGGGGCGAGCAGCACAGGGAAGTCGGTGCGAAGCACCGACCGCTGCCGCCGTCGCCCCGCTTGCGTGCCCGCATGCGGCCCGTTCGCAGAGAAGAGGCACGCTTCACGCGTCACCGGCGGCCTCCTTTACCTGCTGCGGCACGGCCCCGATCGAGCCCGCCCCCATCGTGATCACCACGTCGCCATCGCGCGCAACGTCGAGGATCGCGCGCGCCATCGTGCCGATCTCCTCGACGAACACCGGCTCGACCTTGCCGGCCACGCGCAGCGCGCGCGCCAGCGAGCGACCGTCGGCGGCCACGATCGGCGCCTCGCCGGCGGCGTACACCTCGCCGAGCAGCAGCGCGTCTGGCGTGCAGAGCACGCGAACGAAGTCCTCGAACAGGTCGCGCGTGCGCGTGAACCGGTGCGGCTGGAACGCGAGCACGACGCGCCGGCCGGGGAACGCGCCGCGTACGGCGGCAAGCGTCGCCTCCGTCTCGGCCGGGTGATGGCCGTAGTCGTCGATCAGCGTGAAGCGCCCGCCGCCGTGCGCCGCATCGACGGGGAACTCGCCCCACGACTGGAAGCGCCGGCCGACGCCCTTGAAGCCGGCCAGCGCACTGCGGATCGCGTCGTCGGCGATGTCGAGTTCGTCGGCCACCGCGATCGCCGCGAGCGCATTGCGCACGTTGTGCAACCCCGGCGCGGCGAGCACCACGGGCATCGGCGGCGCGTCCTCGCGCAGCACCGTGAACTGCATCCGCGGGCCGTCGGCGACGACGTCGACCGCGCGGATCCGCGCGTCTTCGGACACTCCGTACGACAGCACCGGTCGCGAGACGAACGGAAGGATCTCGCGCACGTGCGCGTCGTCGATGCACAGCACCGCGGCGCCGTAGAACGGCAGGCGCTGCAGGAAGTCGACGAACACCTGGCGCAGCCGCGCGAAATCGTGGCCGTAGGTCTCCATGTGGTCGGCGTCGATGTTCGTGACCACCGCGATCATCGGCGACAGGTTCAGGAACGACGCGTCGCTCTCGTCGGCTTCGACGACGATGTATTCGCCGGCGCCCAGCCGCGCGTTCGATCCGGCGCTGGTGAGCCGTCCGCCGATCACGAAGGTCGGATCGAGCCCGCCGGCGGCGAGCACCGACGCGACCAGGCTGGTGGTCGTGGTCTTGCCGTGCGTGCCTGCGATCGCGATGCCCTGCTTGAGCCGCATCAATTCGGCCAGCATCAGCGCGCGCGGCACCACCGGCACGTGCCGGCTGCGCGCGGCGATCACCTCGGGGTTGTCGCTGCGCACCGCGGTGGAGGTGACGACGCAGTCGGCGCCGTCGATGTGGGCGGCGTCGTGCCCCAGCATCACGGTCGCGCCCAACGCATCGAGGCGGCGCGTGGCCGCGCTGGCAACGACATCCGAGCCGCTGATACGGTAGCCCTGGTTGAGCAGCACTTCGGCAATGCCGCTCATGCCGACACCACCGATGCCGACGAAGTGGATGTGCTTGACCTTGTGCTTCATGCCGCCCTCGCCGCCTGCTCGCAGACGTCGGCGACCTCGCGTGCCGCATCCGGACGCGCCAGCGCGTGGGCACGCTCCGCCATTGCGGCCAGCGCCGGACGATCCAACCCCGCCAGCAGCGCCGCGAGACGCTCGGCGCCGAGTTCGGACTGGGGCAGCAGGATCGCCGCGTCGCGCTCCGACAGGAAACGCGCGTTGACGGTCTGGTGGTCGTCGACCGCGTGCGGGAACGGCACCAGCACGCTGGCAACGCCCGTGGCCGCGATCTCGGCCACCGTCATCGCACCGGCGCGGCACACCAGCAGGTCGGCCCATTCGTAGGCGCCGGCCATGTCGTCGATGAACTCGCGCACCACCGCCTGCACGCCCGCCTCCTGGTAGCGCGCCTCGAGCGCTTCGCGCCGACCTCGCCCGCTCTGGTGCACCACCTCGGGACGCGCGTCGCGCGGCAGCCGTGCCAGCGCATCGGGCAGCGCGTCGTTGAGCGCCTGCGCCCCGAGGCTGCCGCCTACCACGAGCAGCCGCAGCGCACCCGAGCGCGACGCGTAGCGGTCCTGCGGCGAATCGTCGCGCCGCATCCCCGGGCGCAGCGGGTTGCCGGTGCAGCGCGCGCGCGGCAGCGTGCCGGGGAACGCTTCGAGCACGCGGTCGGCCACGCGCGCCAGCAGGCGATTGGTCAGGCCGGCCACCGAGTTCTGCTCGTGCACGACCAGCGGCCGGTTCAACAGCGACGCCATCATGCCGCCTGGAAACGCCACGTAGCCGCCCATGCCGAGCACCACCGCCGGGCGCGTCGCGCGCAGCGCACGCACGCTCTCGCCGAAGGCGCGCAGCAGCACCAGCGGCAGCAGCAGCCTGGTGAGCAGGCCCTTGCCGCGCACGCCGCCCACGTGCACCCACTGCATCGGGATGTCGTGCTTCGGCACCAACGTCGCTTCCATGCCGGACGGATTGCCGAGCCAGACCACGCGCCAGTCGCGCGCGCGCATCTCGGCGGCAACGGCCAGCCCGGGCATCACGTGGCCGCCGGTGCCGCCGGCCATGATCATGATGGTGCGCCCGTTCATGCGGCGCCCCGCATCAGTTGCCGATTCTCGTAGTCCACGCGCATCAGCACGGCAATCGCGATGCAGTTGGCGAGGATGCCGCTGCCGCCATAGCTCATCAGCGGCAGCGTCAGGCCCTTGGTCGGCAGCAGGCCGGTGTTCACGCCCATGTTGATGAACGCCTGCAGGCCGATCCACAGCCCGATACCCTTGGCAACCAGACCGGCGAAGGTGCGGTCGAGCTTGATCGACTGGCGGCCGATCTCGAACGCGCGGCGGGTGAGCCAGAAGAACAGCACGATCACGGTGACGACGCCGATCAGCCCGAGTTCCTCGCCGAGCACCGCGAGCAGGAAATCGGTGTGCGCTTCGGGAAGGTAGTGCAGCTTCTCGACCGAGCCGCCCAGCCCGACGCCGAACAGCTCGCCGCGACCGAACGCGATCAGCGAGTGCGACAGCTGGTAGCCCTTGCCCAGCGCGTTGGACTCGTCGAACGGGTCGAGGTACGCGAAGATGCGGTCGCGCCGCCACGGCGACAGCCAGATCAGCAGCGAGAACGTGGTGCCGGCGATCACCAGCAGCGCAGCGAACAGCTTTCCGTTGACGCCGCCCAGAAAGAGCAACCCCAACGCGATCGCCGCGATCACGACGAAGGCCCCCATGTCGGGCTCGAGCAGCAGCAGCAGGCCGACCAGCGCCACCGCGGCGCCCATCGGAAGGAAGCCCTTGCGCACGCTCTGCATGTGGTCCTGCTTGCGCACCGTGAAATCGGCCGCGTAGAGCACCACGAACAGCTTCATCAGCTCGGACGGCTGCAGGTTGAACACGTACAGCGACAGCCAGCGGCGCGCGCCGTAGACCGACTTGCCCACGCCCGGGATCAGCACGATCACCAGCAGGATCAGCCCGAGCAGGAACAGCCACTTCGACCAGACCTGCCACTCGCGCACCGGGATCGCGAACACGACGAGCGCCGCAGCCACGCCGATCACCATCGCCATCACGTGGCGCAACAGGAAGTGCGTCGGTGCGTAGCTGGCGAAACGCGGGGAATCCGGCAACGCGATCGATGCCGAATACACCATCACCATCCCGCCGAGCAGCAGCGCCGCGACCACCCACAGCATCGCGACGTCGATGCCCGGGGCGCCGGCGGCGGGGCGCGACAACGGCAGGCGACGCGGCTGACGCGCGGCGCCTCGGCCACGTGCGGGCAGGCGCAGGCTCAGCACGACCCCTCCAGCGGCACGCCGCGTGCCTCGGCCAGGCTTCGCACCGCCGCGGCGAACGCCTCGCCGCGGTGACCGTAGTCGCGGAACATGTCGAGGCTCGAGCACGCCGGCGACAGCAGCACCGCCTCGCCGGTGCGCGCCTCGGAGCCGGCGCGCGCGACCGCTTCCTCCAGGCTGGCGCATTCGACCAGCGGCACGCCGGTGTGCGCGAGCGCTTCGCGCAGGCGCGCGGCGTCGCGCCCGATCAGGAAAACCGACGCAGCGTGCTCGCGCACCGGTTCGGCGAGCGCGGCGAAGTCCTGGCCTTTGCCGTCGCCGCCGGCGATCAGCCGGCAGCGCCGGCCCAGCCCGCGCAGCGCGGCGATCGTCGCGCCCACGTTGGTGCCCTTGCTGTCGTCGTAGTACTCGACGCCGTCGATGACGCCCAGCAGGCGGCAGCGATGCGGCTCGCCGGCGTAGTCGCGCAGCGCGTACAGCATCTTCGCCATCGGCACGCCGATGGCCGAGCACAGTGCCAGCGCGGCCAGCGCGTTGAGCTGGTTGTGCACACCGCGCACGCGCAGCGCCTCGGCCGGCATCAGCCGCCGCACCGTGAACGACACCGGTTCGCGACGGCGGCGCGCGCTGCCACCGGCGTCGTCGTCGCCGACCGCGTGCGCCAGCCACACCAGCGCCCCGTCGCGCACCAGTCCGAACTCCCCGGCCGCCTGCGGCGCATCCGCGCCGAACGCGACCGTCGCAGGCGCGGCGACCGCCGCGGCGCCGCGCGCTGCCGCCTGCCGCGCCGCGCGCGGCGCGGTGGCAGCGTCGCCGCGGTCGAACACCGCCACGGTGCCGGCCGCATGGATGCGCTGCTTGGCAGCGACGTAGCTGTCCATGCTCGCGTGCCAGTCGAGGTGGTCCTCGCTCACGTTGAGGATCGCCGCGGCGTCGGGCGCGAAGCTCTGCGACAGCGCGAGCTGGAAGCTCGAAAGCTCGAGCACCCACACCTGCGGCAGCGCTTCCTCGTCGAGTGCGCCGCGCAGCGCATCGAGCATCGGCGGACGGATGTTGCCGGCGGCGACCGCCTGCAGGCCGGCGCCGCGGCACAGGTGCGCGGCCAGCGCCGCGGTGGTCGTCTTGCCGTTGGTGCCGGTCACCGCGATCACCTTCGGGCGGTAGCCGCTCTCGCGCAGGTCGGCCAGCGCCTGCGCGAACAGCTCGAGCTCGCCCGCCACCGCGACGCCGCGCTCGCGCGCCAGCGCGTAGAAGCGCGCCGACTCGCCGCGCTCGATCGACAGGCCGGGACTCCACGCGAGCAGGTCGACGCCGTCGAGCCAACCCTCGCTCCACGCCTGGCCGCGGGCATAGCCGACGTCGCCGACAGCTGCGCGCAGCGCGGCGAGTTGCGGCAGGTCGGTGCCGTCGGCGCTGCGCGTATCGGCCACGCTCACGCGCGCCCCCTGGCGCGCCGCCCAGCGTGCCATCGCCACGCCGGAGTCGCCCAGGCCGAGCACCCGCACGCTGCGGCCCTTGAGGTCGAACAGGTGAAGCTGCGGGGTGGCGAAGGCGTCGCTCATCGCAGCTTCAGCGTCGACAGGCCGAACAGCACCAGCATCATCGTGACGATCCAGAAGCGCACGACGACCTGGCTTT
>CAZBTE010000151.1:0-6077 GCA_964494665.1 uncultured Limnobacter sp. | reverse complement strand
ACGGGGCCAATGCCACGGTCACCGTGTCGGGCACCGCGAAGGACGAGGAGACGCGCGAGAAGATCGTCCTGTGCTGCGGCAACGTCGCCGGCGTCGACAAGGTGATCGACAACATGTCGGTGAGCAACCCGACACCCGAGGCGCAGTACTACACGGTGGTCAAGGGCGACACGCTGTCGAAGATCGCCAAGCAGTACTACGGCAACGCCAACGCGTACATGCCGATCTTCGAAGCGAACAAGCCGATGCTCACGCATCCGGACAAGATCTATCCGGGACAGGTATTGCGGATTCCCCCGAAGGCCTGAGCCGGGCGGCACGCGTGGGCCAGCCGGACAGGTTGCGTTCGGCCAGGTCCGCCAGCGCCGCAATGAAGGCCGGCGACTCGTTGAGGCAGTCGATGTAGTTGAACGTCCGGCCGCCGGCCTCGAGGAATGCGTGGCGGCCTTCGATCGCGATCTCCTCGAGCGTCTCGAGGCAGTCGGCGACGAAGCCGGGGCACAGCACGTCGACGCTGCCCACGCCCGAGGCAGCGAGCTCGCGCAACGCGGGCTCGGTGTACGGCTGCAGCCAGCGCGCCCTTCCCAGGCGCGACTGGAACGTGACCAGCCACTCGCCGTCGCGCAGACCGAGCCGGTCTGCCAGCGCACGCGCGCCGGCCAGGCACTCGCTGTAGTACGGGTCGCCGAGCGCGACGGTGCGCTCGGGAACGCCGTGAAAGCTCATCACCAGGCGATCGGCGCGGCCGTCACGTTCCCAGGCGGCGCGTACGCGCGCAGCGAGTGCGTCGATGTAGCCGGCGTCGTCGTGGAAGTCGCGCACCATGCGCAGCGCCGGCAGGTCGCGCCAGCCGGCCAGCTCGCGCGCCAGTGCATCGAACGCGGTTGCGGTGGTCGAGGCGCAGTACTGCGGGTACAGCGGCAGCACCAGCAGTCGCGCGACGCCGCGCTGGCGCAGTTCGCGCAGCACCGCAGGAATCGACGGATTGCCGTAGCGCATCGCGAACGCCACCTCGACGTCGTGGCCGCGCTCGCCGAGCGCGCCGCGCAGCAGCGCAGTCTGGCGACGCGTGTGCACCAGCAGCGGCGAGCCTTCGTCGGTCCAGACGCTCGCGTACTTGCGCGCCGACTGCGCCGGACGGGTTCGCAACACGACGCCGTGCAGGATCGGCAACCACGCCACGCGCGGAATCTCGACCACGCGCGGGTCCGACAGGAACTCGCGCAGGTAACGGCGCACCGCCGCCGTCGTCGGTTCGTCGGGCGTACCGAGCTGCAACAGGAGCACGGCGGTGCCTGCCGGTGCTGCGTGTTCGGACCGGTTCGTCGGAGAAAGGGACATCGTCAGCCCTGGTGGCTGAGCGCCGAGGAAACCAGCTTGGCCGTGATGTCGACGATCGGGATGACCCGTTCGTACGCCATGCGGGTCGGGCCGATCACGCCGAGTGTACCGACGATGCGGCCGTCGGCCTCGTAGGGCGCGACCACCACGCTGATCTGCTGCATCGGAACGAGCTCGGATTCGCCGCCGATGAAGATCTGCACGCCCTGCGCGCGACTCGACGCGTCGAGCAATTGCACCAGGCTGGTCTTCTGGTCGAACAGGTCGAACAGCTGGCGCAGGCGCTCCATGTTGTCCGACACGTCGGCCAGCCCGACCAGGTTGCGCTCGCCCGAGATCATCACCGGTTCGGCCTCTTCGGTGAGCGCGCGGTTGCTCGCCTCGACCGCCTTGTGCATCAATGCGGTGATGTCGTCGCGCAGCGTCGCGAGCTCGGACTGAAGCAGGTGGCGGATGCGCTCGAATTCGAGCCCCGCGAAGTGCGAATTGATGTAGTTGGCGGCTTCGACCAGTTGCGCCGGCGTGTAGTCACGCTCGGTGGACAGGATGCGGTTCTGCACGTCGCCTTCGGGCGTGACGATGATCAGCAGGATGCGCCGCTCGGACAGCCGCAGGAACTCGACCTGGCGAAACAGCGAAGCGCGCCGCGGCGTCATCACCACGCCGGCGAAGTGCGAAAGGTTGGACAGCAGCGACGCGGCCGTCGACAGCAGCCGCTGCGGCTCGTCGGGCCGGAGCCTGCCCCGCATGGCGCTGGCCTCCTCGCCGTGCAACGGCTCGACCGTGAGCAACGTGTCGACGAACAGCCGGTAGCCGCGCGGTGTGGGCACCCGCCCGGCCGACGTGTGCGGGCTGGCGATCAGGCCCAAATCCTCGAGGTCGGCCATCACGTTGCGCACCGTGGCCGGTGAAAGGTCGAGGCCGGAATACCGGGACAGGGTCCGCGACCCGACTGGCTGGCCGTCGGCGATGTACCGTTCGATCAGCGTCTTGAGCAGGGTTCGTGCACGGGAGTCCAGCATGCATTCATTGTAGGGGCACTCGTCCCGAGTGCAAGTCCGCCCGGCGCCGCAGCCCGCCGGGCGGCCGACCGGGGCCGGTCCCGGCTTGTGCTCTAATCGCTGCGATGAGCAAGCCCTTCCGTCGTGTTGCGCTGGTCAGCCGGCCCCAGACCGAGGCCGTTGGCGAGACGGTTCGCGCAATCGCTGCGTTCCTCGCCGAACGCGCGGTGTCGGTATTGATCGAAGAGCATTCGGCCGCGGCACTCGGACTGGGCGGTCCGGACACGGCCAACCTCGAGCGCATCGGCCACGAGGCCGACCTGGCAATCGCCATTGGCGGCGACGGCACGATGCTCGGCGTCGCGCGCGCGCTGGCGCCGCACGAAGTGCCGCTGGTGGGCATCAATCATGGCCGGCTGGGGTTCATCACCGATATCGGGCTGGACAGCTGGCGACAGGCGCTGTCGTCGATCCTCGACGGACACTACGCTTCGGAAGAGCGCACGCTGCTGACCGCTCGCGTGGTGCGCGACGAGGAGGTGGTGTGGGCCGAGCTGGCGCTGAACGACGTGGTCGTCAACCGCTCGTCGCGCACCGGCATGATCGAGTTGCAGGTGCACGTCGACGACCTGTACATGTACAGCCAGCGTGCCGACGGTCTGATCATCGCGACCCCCACCGGCTCGACTGCCTACGCACTGTCGGCCAACGGGCCGATCCTGCATCCACAGCTCGCCGGCATCGTGCTGGTGCCGGTGGCGCCGCAATCGCTGTCGAACCGGCCGATCACGCTGCCCGACAGCGTGACGATCACGATCCGCGTGGTCGAGGGACGCGAACCGCGCGTGTCCGGCGACATGCAGGTATTCAGCGACCTGCAGGTGGGCGACGACATCATCGTGCAACGCGCCGCATTCACCACGCGTTTCCTGCATCCGCCGGAGTACAGCTACTTCGCCACGCTGCGCGGCAAGCTCAACTGGCACGAGTTGCCGCACCTGCAGACACTGCAGCGCTGAACCGCCGCCGATGCTGTCGAGCCTGCGCCTCCAGGATTTCGTCATCGTCGATCGCGCCGAGCTGGAGTTCGGCCCGGGCTTCACCGTGCTCTCGGGCGAGACCGGCGCCGGCAAGTCGATCCTCATCGACGCGCTGCTGCTGGCCATGGGTGGGCGAGCCGACGCCGGCGTGGTGCGCGAGGGCTGCGCGCGCGCCGACATCGCGGCCGAGTTCCGCAGCGACGCTGCACTCGACGACTGGCTGGCCGCGCGCGACCTGCAGGGCGATGCGGGCAGCGTGCTGTTGCGCCGCCTGATCGATGCCGACGGCCGCTCGCGTGCGCTGGTCAACGGCCATCCGGCCACGGCGGCGCTGCTGCGAGAGATCGGCGAGCGGCTGGTCGACATCCATGGCCAGCACGCGGCGCAGTCGCTGCTGCGCACCGACGGCCAGCGCCTGCTGCTGGATGCCTTCGCCGGGCTGGACGAACAGGTCCTGGCACTCGGACAGGCCTGGGCGGCGTGGCGCGAGCTGGCGCGCGGCCTCGAGGCGGCCGAATCGGGACAGCGCGAGCTCGCACTCGAACGCGAGCGCCTTGCCTGGCAGTCCGAGGAGCTCGGGCGCCTTCGCCTGGCACCCGGCGAATGGGAGACGCTGAACGACGAGCAGAAGCGGCTGGCGCACGCCGCGTCGTTGATCGAAGGCACGCGCGGTGCGGCCGACGCGCTGGCAGACAGCGACGAGGCGCTGTCGCATCGGCTGCACCAGATCGTGCAACGCCTGCGCCCGCTGGCGTCGATCGACGCACGGCTCGGCGAGCCGCTCGAACTGCTCGACGGCGCGGCGATCCAGATCGACGAGGCGGCTTCGGCGCTGTCGGCGTATGCCGAACGCGTCGACCTGGATCCCGGGCGGCTGCAGCAGGTCGAGCAGCGCATCGGTGCAGTGTTCGAGGCTGCGCGCCGGATGCGGCTGGCGCCCGAAGCGATACCGGACACGCTCGATGCCGTGCGCCGGCGGCTCGACGAGCTCGATGCCGCGCAAGACGTCGACGGCCTGCGTGCCCGCGTGCAGGCCGCGCGCGAACGCTACGACGCGCTGGCCGCCTCGCTGGCGGCGGCGCGGCGCAAGGCGGCGAGGCGGCTCGCCGACGGCGTGTCGCACCGCATGACCGAGCTGGGCATGAAGGGCGGCAAGCTGGCAATCGCCTGCGAGACGGCGGCGCCGTCGGCATCGGGCATCGACGCGATCGAGTTCCGGGTGGCCGCGCATGCCGGCGCCACGCCGCGCCCGCTGGCGAAGGTCGCCTCGGGCGGCGAACTGTCGCGCATCGGCCTGGCGATCTCGGTGCTGGCCGCGCAGGCCAATCCGGTGCCGACGCTGATCTTCGACGAAGCCGACGCGGGTGTGGGCGGCGCGGTCGCCGAAGCCATTGGTGCGCTGATGCGCCAGCTCGGCAACGACCGCCAGGTGCTGTGCGTGACGCACCTGCCGCAGGTGGCCGCGAAGGCACACCGGCACTATCGCGTGGTCAAGGACACTGTCGACGGGCGAACCGTCAGCCGCATCGAGACGCTCGAGCGCAGTGCCCGCGTCGAGGAGATCGCCCGCATGCTCGGCGGCGCCGAGATTACCGCCACCACGCGCAAGCACGCGCGCGAGATCCTCGCGCAGGCGTGAACGGGGCGCAGCCCGCGGCGGCGCTCAGCCGCGGCGGCGCTCGCAGTTTGGCCTGGTGCAGGTGCCGTAGAGCGCGAGCGCATGCTCCTGAAGCGTGAAGCCGCGGTCTTTCGCGATCTTCTGCTGGCGCCGCTCGATCTCGGGATCGAAGAACTCCTCGACCCACCCGCACTGCAGGCAGACGAGGTGGTCGTGATGCTGGCCTTCCTCGAGTTCGTAGACGGCCTTGCCGGACTCGAAGTTGCTGCGCTTGAGCAGGCCTGCCTGTTCGAACTGGGTGAGCACGCGATACACCGTGGCCAGGCCGATCTCCTGGTGCTCGGCGAGCAGCTCGCGATAGACGTCCTCGGCGCTCATGTGCCGCTGCTTGCCGTGCTGGAAGATCTCGAGGATCTTCAGGCGCGGTAGCGTGGCCTTCAGGCCCATGCTCTTCAGTTCGCTGGTGACGGACATGCTGACGGCCGGGTGGGATGAGCGTGCTTGTATGATAACGGTTTCGCTTTTCAATTGGCCTCGCTGTCGCCATGAACAAGGTTTTTACCGCGCGGCGCGCGCTGCCGGTGGTGGTCGCCGCTGCGTTGCTGGTCGCCGGGTGCGCGCAACGCGACCCCAACCGCAGCGGGCTGCTGCAGCCCTACCGCACCGACCTGCCCCAGGGCAACTACCTGACGCAGGCCACGCTCGACCAGGTCAGGGAAGGCATGAGCCGCGAGCAGGTGCGCTTCGTGCTCGGCACGCCGCTGCTGCGCCACGTATTCCACCCCGATCGCTGGGACTACGTCTTCCGCTACCAGTTCCCGAACGGACGCGCCGAACTGCGCCGCGCCACGATCGTGTTCCGCGACGATCGCGTCGTCGCGATCGAAGCCGACGCACTGCCGGCGAAGGAAGACCCGGCCGACCCGGCCCTGCCCGGCTACCGGCCGCCGGCCACTGCGGAGGCACGTTCATGATGCGCATCGCGATCGCAGGTGCGTCGGGCCGCATGGGCCGGATGCTGATCGAGTCGGTGCGCGAAGCGGCGCGGCGAGAACTGTACGAGGAAACAGGGCTGCG
>CAZBTE010000150.1:0-6188 GCA_964494665.1 uncultured Limnobacter sp. | reverse complement strand
GAGGGTCATGACGATCAGTGCGATGCCAACAATGATCCGGAGCATGCGGTCCAGACCTCCGACGTTCAATTTCATGGCGTAAGCCTCCTGACTGGCGGACAGACGTTGCCGCCTGCACTCCATTGCAGCGCAGCAACAGTGTGTCGGTCTGTGACCCCGGTTACAGACCGCTGGCCAGTCGACGCAGGGCGGCCGGATCGACGATGTCGATGCGTTCGCGTCCCAGGCGAACCATGCCCTGGCCCTCGAAACGACCCAGCAGCCGCGAAACCATCTCGCGCGCTGTACCCAACTCGTCGGCAAGTCGCTGGTGCGTCGTCTGGACCGTCGGGCCGCGTCCGAGCAGGCCGCGGGCAAGACGTTGGTCCAGTCGCTGGAAGGCAACGGCTTCGACCAATGCGGTGAGTTCGGCCATCCGGTCGGCCATCAGCCCCAGCAGGAAGACGCGCCATGGCCGAGCGTCGCTCCACTCGAGCAGGGTTTCACGGCTCACCAGCGCAATGCGGCTCGCCTGGAGCGCGTGACCGTGCGCCGTCATCGTCGAACCGCCGAAGAGGCATCCCGCCGAAACGACGCACACTTCGCCGGGGCCGACCCGGTACAGCTCCAGTTCCCGCCCATCGCGAGATCCGCGGGCGACCCGGATCTGTCCCGCGACCACGCACGGGAATCCTGCGCAAACCTGGCCCTCGGCAAACAGTTCGGCGCCGGCCGGTACGTCGAGCACGGGAAGATGGCTGACGGTTTCGGCGAGCCGGGCCTCGGGAACGCTGCCCAGTGCGGGATACACGGCGAGCAACTGCGCGAGGGTATCGTCGGCCATGCCTGCATTGTAGAGTCGGCCCGATGCATGTTTCACGTGAAACATGCGCGCCGGAATGACGGTGGCGTCTTCTAATCTCCCGGGTCGCAGCCTATAATCCGCGCTCCGCGCCCGCTTCGGCGTTCCCACGCGGTATCCTAGTGTCGAGGCGCCAGTCGAGCGGGTCGCGAATCCGCGTCCGGCAGCCTTTCCGGACCTGAACCAGGCAAGCATGGAGTTCCCGCAGCAGTTCGACGTCATCGTCGTCGGCGGCGGCCATGCCGGCACCGAAGCGGCGCTGGCAGCCGCGCGCATGGGCGCGTGTACCTTGCTGCTGACGCACAGCATCGAGACGCTCGGCCAGATGTCCTGCAATCCGTCGATCGGCGGAATCGGCAAGGGCCACCTGGTCAAGGAGATCGATGCACTGGGCGGCGCGATGGCGGCGGCGACCGACGAAGCCGGCATCCAGTTCCGCATCCTCAACTCCAGCAAGGGCCCGGCGGTCCGCGCCACGCGGGCGCAAGCCGATCGCGTGCTCTATCGCCAGGCGATCCGGAAGCGCCTCGAGAACCAGCCGAACCTGTGGCTGTTCCAGCAGGCGGTCGATGACCTGCTGCTCGAGGGTGACCGGGTCGCCGGCGCCGTGACCCAACTGGGACTGCGCTTCCGTTCGCGTACCGTCGTGCTGACCGCAGGCACGTTCCTGCACGGCCTGATCCACGTCGGGCTCGCGCATTTCCCTGCCGGCCGCGCCGGCGATCCACCCGCGATCTCGCTGGCGGAGCGGTTGCGCGAACTGAAACTGCCGCAGGGCCGCCTGAAGACCGGCACGCCGCCGCGCATCGACGGACGCACCATCGATTTCTCGCGCTGCGAGGAGCAACCGGGCGATCTCGACCCGGTGCCGGTGTTCTCGTTCCTCGGCCGTGCCGACCAGCACCCACGTCAACTGCCGTGCTGGATCACCCACACCACCGCGCACACGCACGACATCATTCGCAGCGGGTTGGACCGAAGCCCGCTTTACACGGGCGTCATCGAGGGAGTGGGTCCTCGCTATTGTCCGTCGATCGAGGACAAGATCCACCGCTTTGCCAGCAAGCGCTCACATCAGATCTTCCTCGAGCCCGAAGGCCTCGACACGAACGAGTTCTACCCGAACGGCATCTCCACCAGTCTTCCGTTCGACGTGCAACTGGACCTGGTGCGATCGATCCCCGGGCTCGAACGCGCGCACATCCTGCGCCCCGGCTACGCCATCGAGTACGACTATTTCGATCCGCGCGCGCTGAGGCGCTCGCTGGAAACGCGCGCAATCGCCGGCCTGTTCTTCGCCGGCCAGATCAACGGCACCACCGGATACGAGGAGGCCGCCGCACAAGGCCTGCTGGCCGGCATCAACGCGGCGCTGCAGGTGCAGGGGCGCGCGCCCTGGTACCCGCGCCGCGACGAGGCGTATCTGGGCGTGCTGGTCGACGACCTGGTCACACGCGGAGTGTCCGAACCCTACCGGATGTTCACCAGCCGGGCCGAGTACCGCCTGAGCCTGCGCGAAGACAACGCCGACCTGCGGTTGACGCCCGTCGGACGCGAGCTGGGGTGTGTGGACGACGCTCGATGGGGCGCGTTCTCCCGTAAACGCGACGCGATCGACGCGGAACTTCGGCGATTGCGCAGTATCTGGGTCTCGCCGCGAAACCTGGCGCCGGAGCGCGCCACGGCGTTGATCGGGCAGCCGATCGAGCGCGAGCATTCGCTCGCCGATCTGCTGCGCCGCCCGGACGTCGACTACGCGGCGATCGCGGAACTCGGCGGGCCGGTGCCCGACGACCCGCAGGTGCGCGAGCAGGTTGCGATCCAGCTGAAGTACGCGGGCTACATTGCGCGCCAGCAGGCCGAGATCGCACGCGACGAGCACAACGAGGCGTTGCCCATTCCGGCCGACTTCGACTACGCGCAGGTGCGCGGCCTGTCGGTGGAGGTGCGCCAGCGACTTGCCCAGTTGCGCCCGGAGACGGTCGGGCAGGCGGCTCGGGTGTCCGGCGTCACCCCGGCAGCGATCTCGCTGCTGCTGGTGTACCTGAAGAAGCGGCGTGGCACGGCACCGCCCGCGGGCGGCGACGGCAAGCGTGCGGCCTGAAGTGGCGACTCGTCGCGCAGGCACGACCGGTCGAGCCGGCTCGGCCAGGCCGGGCGCCGCGCTGGACCGGGGCGCGCTGGCACCGCAGCTGCGCGCCGGTCTCGACGCGCTCGGCCTGGACCGCACGCTGGCCGAGCCACTGCTCGACTATCTCGCATTGCTGGTCAAGTGGAATGCCGTCTACAACCTGACTGCGGTGCGTGATCCGCGCCAGATGCTGGCGCAGCATCTGCTCGACAGCCTCGCCGTCGTTCCGCTGCTGGCCGAACGACTGCCGCGCCGGTCCGGCCTGCCGTCCGGGCTGGTCATCGACGTCGGGTCGGGCGCCGGGCTTCCCGGCATCGTGCTCGCGCAGGCATGGCCACGAGCCGAAGTGCTGCTGGTCGAGCCGATCGGCAAGAAGGCTGCCTTCCTGCGCCAGTGCCAATCGGAGTTGGCGCTCACAAACATCCAGGTCGCGGAGGCACGCGTCGAATCCCTGGAGCCGGCCCGGTTCAAGGATCCCGACCTGATCATCTGTCGCGCCTTCGCCTCGCTGGCCGACTACGTGGCCGCGATCGACCGACTGGTCGCGCCCGCCACGACGGTCGCCGCGATGAAGGGCGTGTGGCCGGCCGACGAGATCGCCGCGTTGCCGCCGGGATGGACGCTGTGCCAATCCCTGCGAGTGGAAGTGCCGGCACTCGACGCCGAACGCCACCTGCTTCTCCTGCAACGCTCGTCGCAACAGCGAGCACATACTTCGCATCGATAATCCCGGAGCCCGAATCGGTCCATGGCCAAGATATTTGTCGTCGCGAACCAGAAAGGCGGGGTCGGCAAGACCACCACCACGGTGAATCTCGCCGCCGCGCTCGCGCGTCACGGCCAGCGAACGCTGCTGGTAGATCTCGATCCGCAGGGCAACGCCACGATGGGCAGCGGCATCGACAAGCGCACGCTGAAACGCTCGGTGTACCAGGTCCTGATCGGCCTGTCGGACGTCGTGGAAGCCACCCAGTGGTCCGAGGGCGGCCGCTATGCGGTGCTGCCGGCCAACCGCGAGCTGGCCGGCGCCGAAGTCGAACTGGTGGACTTCGAGGAGCGCGAAACCCGCTTGAAGGACGCGCTGAAGATGGTCGACGCCCAGTACGACTTCGTGCTGATCGACTGCCCGCCGTCGCTGTCGCTGCTCACGCTGAACGGCTTCTGTGCAGCGCACGGGGTGATCATCCCGATGCAGTGCGAATACTTCGCGCTCGAGGGTCTGTCAGACCTGGTCAACACGATCAAGAAAGTGCATGCTAACTTCAATACCGACCTGCAGATCATCGGCCTGCTGCGCGTGATGTTCGATCCGCGCATCACGCTCGGCCAGCAGGTGTCGGCGCAGCTCGAGCAGCACTTCGGCGACAAGGTGTTCCGCACCGTCATTCCGCGCAATGTCCGCCTGGCCGAGGCGCCCAGCTACGGCCTGCCAGGCCTCGTGTTCGACCCGCATTCCAAGGGCGCTCGCGCCTACCTCGACTTCGGCGCCGAACTGATCGCGCGCGTGCGCACCATCGAGGCAGCGCAGCGCGCCGCCCGCCGACCAATCCACGAACCTGACGACAGACTCCAATGAGCAGACCTCGACCCAAGGGACTCGGCCGCGGCCTCGAAGCGCTGCTCGGCGGCAACGAACGGCAATCCG
Organism: uncultured Limnobacter sp.; assembly: GCA_964494665.1. GTDB lineage: Bacteria > Pseudomonadota > Gammaproteobacteria > Burkholderiales > Burkholderiaceae_E > Zeimonas. The sequence goes on along the minus strand of CAZBTE010000150.1, from coordinate 1,571 downwards.
GCGCCGCCCGCGAAGAGGCGATCAGCGTGCTGCCGCTGGCGGCGCTGCAGGCCGGCCGTTACCAGCCTCGTACCCGCATGGACGAATCTTCGCTGCGCGACCTGGCCGCCTCGATCCGCACCTACGGCGTGATGCAGCCGCTGGTGGTACGGCCGATCGGCCCGGAGCGCTGGGAGATCATCGCCGGCGAGCGGCGCTTCCGTGCGGCGCAGATCGCGGGGCTTGCCGAGGTGCCGGTCGTCGTGCGCGAGGTGCCCGACGAGCAGGCGCTCGCGCTGGCGCTGATCGAAAACATCCAGCGCGAGGACCTCAATCCGCTGGAGCAGGCGCAGGCGATTCGCCGGCTGATCGACGAGTTCGGCTACTCGCACGAGCAGGCCGCCGAAGCGATCGGCCGCTCGCGCAGCGCCACCTCGAACCTGCTGCGCCTGTTGAACCTGGCGGAGCCGGTGCAGACCATGCTGCTGGCGGGCGACCTCGACATGGGGCACGCGCGCGCGCTGCTGGCGCTCGATCGCGCCGAACAGATCATGCTGGCGCATCGAGTGGTCGAGAAGGACCTGACGGTGCGCGAAACCGAGAAGGCGGTTCAGCGCGCCGCCGCGGAAGCCACCTCGCCACCTCGCCCCAGGTCCGGTGCCGATCGGGACGTGCTGCGACTTCAGGAGCGGCTGGCCGACGCGCTCGCCACCGCGGTCACGTTGCGCGCCGACGCGAAGGGCCGCGGCAAGCTCACCATCGCGTTCTCCAGCCACGAGCAGTTCCAGGGACTGCTCGAGCGCCTCGGCGTCAGCGCGAACGACTGAGCCCTCAGATGCCCTTCGGCTTGCGCAGCACTGCCGCCCGGTCGATCGAGCGCACCGGTACTTCGCGAACGTCGCCGTCCTTGAGCACCCGCAACGGCACCGTCACGCCCGCCGGCCCGAGTTTCCACACGCGCCGGTAAAAATCGGCCTGGTCGGAGATGCGGGCGTCGGCGACGCCGACGATGACATCGCCCGCTGCAAGTCCCGCCGCGGCAGCCGGTCCGTCCGGCGACACGCGTGCCACGATCAGGTTGCCCCGCACGTGCTCGGTGGACAGGCCCAGCCACGGTTGCGTCGGTCCGCCGCGGTGTCCCTGCCTGAGCAGGTCGGCGAGAATCGGCTTGACCAGGTTGACCGGCACGAACAGGTTGCCGGGCACGCCCGGGTGACCGCCGGCCGCGTCATTGACCACCAGCGAGCCGATGCCGACCAGCCGGCCGTCGCCGTCGATCAGCGCCGCGCCGCTCCAGTTGTTGACCGGCGGGAAGGTGAAGATCGGACGCTCCAGCAGGTACTCCCAGTTGCCCGAGAACGGCTTGCGCGACAGCACCAGGATCTCGGTGGCGGCGGGCTCTCCGTAACCGAGCGTGAGCACCTTCTGGCGCTCGGTCACCCGGTCGGAGTCGCCCAGTTCGAGTGCGGCGCCCGACAGCGGCACCACGGTGCGCACCACGCCGAAGCCGGTCTCGTGGTCGTAGCCGGCCAGGTTGCCCGGCGCGCGCTGGCCGTCCGCGGTCACCACGGTGACCTGTTAGGCTTCCACCA
>CAZBTE010000149.1:0-6192 GCA_964494665.1 uncultured Limnobacter sp. | reverse complement strand
GAACGCGCGCCCGCAGCACAGCGGGCGTGCAGTGCGCGTCGCTTCCGCGCGCGCGATGCGCACGCGGTAACCGCCGGCCTGCAATACCGCGCGCGCTGCGTGCAGGGTGTCGGGCTCGAACCAGTTGTGCAAGGTGTCGGCCCACAGCACCACTTCGCGGCCGTCGTCGTCGCCCTCGCCATCCCGCCCGCCGCGTTTGCCGTTGCCGCTGCGGGCGCCCCACTCGTCGTCCGCCGATTCGGCAACCGTGGCGGTGAAGGCATCGCCGCGCCAGCGCGGCAGGCGACGCTGCGCCGCAAGGCCGAGCAGCTTCTCCGACACGCGTGCCGCGCCCGGAAGCGCATCGCGCAGGTTGGCCAGCCAACGCAGACGCGCCGCCCACGGCGCGTAACGCGGCAGGTATGCCGCCAGCCGGTAGAGCGCGCCGAGACCATGTCGAACGTTCCAGTGGTGGCGCAACTCGATCTTCATGCGCGACATGTCGACGCCCGTCGGACACTCGCGCCGGCATCCCTTGCAGCCGAGGCACAGATCCATCGCGTCGCGCAATGCCGCGGAGTCCAGCGCGTCGGCGCCGAAACGCCCGGCCAGCGCGAGCCGCAGCGTATTGGCGCGGCCACGCGTCAGGTGCTGCTCGTCACGCGTGGCACGCCAGCTCGGGCACATCGCTCCGCCCTCGAACCTGCGACACAGCCCGCTGTTATTGCACGCACCGGCAGCCCTGGCCAGGCCGCCGGCAGCGTCGTCGCTGCCGGGTGCCGTTGGCCGTCCTGCGAAGACGTCGACGCCGACGCTCCAGCCCGACCAGTCGAGCGCGGTGCGCAACGGATGCGTCGCCTGCGCCGCCACGTCGCGCAACGGCCGCGTGGCGTCGATTCCGGGCGCGCGCACGATCTCGCCCGAATTCATCAACCCGTGCGGATCGAACAGCCCCTTTACCTCCTCGAAGGCACGGTCGAGCCGGGGACCGTACTGCTGCGGCACCAGCGCCGCCGCGTCCTCGGCGATCGCGCGCAACTTCGCCGCCCCGTCGCCACGCATGTCGAGGATCGGCCGTGCGTGCAGCACACCCACCCCGGCGTGCCCGTACCACGTACCGCGCGCGCCATGGCGCGCGAACACCTCGTCCAGGCGTTCGGTGAAATCGGCCAGGCGCTCCAGCGGAACCGCGCAGTCCTCGATGAGCGAAACGGGCTTGCCGCCAGCCTGCGGCGCCATCGGGCCGTGCAGCGCGGCCGCCCACGACTTCCACAGCGACTGTTGCGTCGTCTCGTCGGTGAAGTCGGTCACCGCCCCCGCCAGACCCATATCGCCCGCCAACTCGCCGAGCCGCGCCAGCCGGTGCAGAAGGTCGTCATGCGCGTCGCCCGAGAACTCGACCAGCAGCATTGCGGTGGCGCACGCACCGTCACCGGGCAGCAGCTGCCTGATCACCGCGCGCAGCACCGGATCGGCGCGCGCCTGCGCGATCAGCGTGGCGTCGATGAGCTCCACCGCCGAAGGTCCGAGCGCGACGATGTGCGGCACGGCTTGCATCGCCGCACGCAGCGTCGGACAGCGCATCACGCCGAGCACGCGCGCACCCGGCAGCGGCGACAATCGCAGCCGCAGCCGGCGAAACCACGCCAATGTCCCTCTGGATCCCACCAGCAGGTGCGACAGGTTGACCGAGCCATCGGCGGTGTAGGGCCGCGGCGACTGCGGATGGAACACGTCGAGGTTGTAGCCGCCGACGCGGTGCGGCAGCCCGGGCCAGACGCGCTCGATCTCTTCGCGCTCGCGCGCGCCGAGCGCGAACAGGTGCGACACGAGCCGCGCCGTGCGTGCACTTCCCAGCGGTCGCGCCGCATCGGCACCGAACGGCCCGAAATGCTCGCGGGTGCCGTCGCAGAGGATCGCGTCGACGCCCTCGACGTTGTGCACCATGCTGCCGTGAGCGATCGAGCGCAAACCGCAGGCGTTGTTGCCGGCCATCCCGCCGAGCGTCGCCTGCGCCGAAGTCGGAAGGTCAACCGGGAACCACAGGCCGTGCGGCTTCAGGAACGCGTTGAGCCGATCGAGCACGACACCTGGCTGCACCTCGACGGTCATCGCCTTCGCATCGAAGGCGGTGATCGCGTCCAGGTGGCGGCTGTGGTCGATCACCAGCGCTTCACCGATGCTCTGCCCGCCCCGGCTGGTGCCGGCGCCGCGCGGCAGCAGCGGCACGCGCATCTCGTGTGCCAGTTCGATCGCGGCGACGACGTCGGCCTCGTCGGCCGGCACGACGACGCCGACCGGCTCGACCTGCCAGCTCGACGCGTCGTTCGCGTAGCGGCCGCGCGAAGCCGCGTCGAACAGCACGTCGCCCCGCAGCACCGTGCGCAGGCGCCGGGCGAGCCGGCTGCGCTGCGACGATCTATCGGTGCTTTGCATGCGGAATCCGGAAGCGCCCCGGCGCGAGCCCGCAGGCCTCGCAAGGGCCCGGCACTGTTGCACACAACGCCGCGGCTCGCAAGACCGCAGGCCGCGGCCGCCACTGCGCTCGCGCGCAATGGCACGCGCCGTCGCAGGGCCTAGAATCGCGCCATGCCAATCCGCTACCCGCTCGCGCGACGCACCGCGCTGATCGATCCGTTCCACGTGATGGAGCTGACCAAGCACGCCGCTGCGCTCGAGTCGGCCGGACATCCGGTGATCCACCTGGACATCGGCGAGCCCGATTTCACCGCGCCCGAACCAGTGGTCGCCGCGCTCGAGCGCGCCGCGCGCGCCGGGCACACGCAATACACCGCCGCGACCGGCCTCACGCAACTGCGCGAGGCCATTGCGCGCGACTACGGCGAACGCTACGGGGTGGACGTCGCGCCGTCACGGGTGGTGGTCACGGCCGGCGCGTCGGCGGCGCTCGCGCTGGCCTGCTGCGCGCTGGTCGATCCCGGCGCGGCGGTGCTGATGACCGACCCCGGCTATCCGTGCAACCGCCACTTCGTGACCGCCTTCGATGGGGTGCCGCAGCTGGTTCCGACCAGCCCCGCCACGCGCTTCCAGCTCACGCTCGAGCTGCTCGAGGCGCACTGGCACGCACACACGCGCGGTGCGCTGATCGCATCGCCGGCCAATCCGACCGGCACGTCGATTCCGTTCGACGAGCTGCGACGCATCGTCGAGGCGGTGCGCGCGCGCGGCGGCTTCACCATCGTCGACGAGATCTACCTCGGGCTGACGTACGACCACGCACCGCGTTCGGCGCTCGAGCTCGGCGACGACCTGGTGGTGACGAACAGCTTCTCGAAATACTTCCACATGACGGGCTGGCGCCTCGGATGGCTGGTCGTGCCGCAGGCGCTCGCTGCGGTCTTCGAGAAGCTCGCGCAGAACCTCTACATCTGCGCATCGACGCTCGCGCAACATGCGGCAATCGCCTGTTTCGATCCCGCCTCGCTCGCCGAGTACGAGGCGCGCCGGCGCGAGTTCAATCGGCGCCGCGACTACATCGTGCCGGCGCTGCGCGGCGCGGGCCTGCCGGTACCGGTCACGCCCGACGGCGCGTTCTACGCGTATGCCGATTGCAGCGCACACGATCCCGACAGCTCCCGGTTCGCGATCGAACTGCTCGAGCGCATCCACGTGTCGATGGTGCCCGGCAAGGACTTCGGCCTCAACGAGCCGTCGCGCTACCTGAGGTTGTCGTATGCGACCGCAATGGGCCGGCTGGAGGAGGCGGTCGAGCGCCTGGCACGCTACCTGCCGCAGCGCGCAACGCGGCCGTGACCGCTGCACCCGCGGCATCCGCCGCGTCGGCGTTCGCGCGGCACGCGCCGCGCCGGTGTTTCGTCAGAGCTCGGTGGGGTAATGCCAGGCGTCCGTAGCGCCCGCGCCGTAGCGCCGGTCGATGGCCGCCGTGGTGCCGGTGTCGCGCGCTTGCGCGAACTCGCCGCCGGGCGACTCGAGCGCCGCATCGGTGGGCGCGCCGCCTCCGTTCGTCGGCATCGACGGATAGTCCTGGATTGCCGCATCGAACGTCGGATCGGGCAACTCGGTGACGACCGGCACGACGCGCGCGGGCTGCGGTGCAGTTTGTGGCCGCGGCGGCTCGAGCGGCCGGGTCGGAATCGGCTTGCCCGCCGCTGCGGCGGCGATGCGCTCGCGCTCGGACAGCACCTTGTACCCGTAGCCGAAATCGTGCGAGAGCAGCGCGGCGCCGACGTACGATTTCAGCGCCGCCTCGACGTCGTGACCCTCGCGCACCAGGTAGTCCCTGAGGATGCGCGACCCCACGCTGATGTTGGCCACCGGATCGAAGGCTGCGTGCACGCCGCCGAAGGGCGCGAACTTGTCGACGTGTACGCGCGTGAGCACCTGCATGAGCCCCTGCGCGCCCTTCGAGCTGCGCGCATTCGGGTCGAAGTTCGATTCGATCGACATCACCGCCAGCACGAGATACGGATCGAGCCTGAATTCGCGCGCCGCGCGATACGCGTGCACGACGAAGTGCTGCACGTCGCCGACCGCGACGCGGTACTTCTTCGCGACGAACTGGGCGATCTTCTGCTGCTCCGGCGAGAGCTTGAGCACCGGCGTCTGGATGCGCGCAGCAGCGGACGTGCCGCGCTGCGCGTCGGTCACGGGCTCGGCGAGCCACGCGAGTGCCGATGAGGAAGCGCGGCTGGCCGATTCGTCGGAGGATGCGAGCTTCGAGTCGATGCCGGGCGGCGCGACCATTGCGGATGCGTCTGCGTTGCGCTGGTGCAGCCACGCAGAACCGGCGATGCCCGCTGCAATCAGCGGAATCGCGAACATCGAGTAAACACCCGCGCCAACAGTGCGCACGGACAGGTCGCATGTCGTGCCGACCTGACGATGCCTCGGCATCGAGCCTCCTTCCGGCTTGCGCCGTACGGTTCGCCTTGAAGGCGATCGTGCATGATCCCGAAGCGTGCCGGGATCGTGTAAATGGTAGCCGATCTGAACGCCGCAGCATGGGACGGCGGATCGAAAATCGGGGGCGATTCTAGGTTTGCCTGCATGTCGGGGTCAAGCCGGCGCGTCCCATCATGTGCAATGCAATCGATGCGACAATCCACATCGCGAAACCGCACCGAGTCCATGCCGTGAAATTCTCCGATCTGCGCGACTTCGTTCGACAACTCGAATCGATCGGCGAGCTGAAGCGTGTTGCCGCCGCGGTGTCGCCCGTGTGCGAAATGACCGAGATCGCCGATCGCGTGCTGCGTGCGAACGGACCGGCGCTGCTCTTCGAAAATGTTCGTCACGACTCGCGCGCGTACGCGATGCCGGTGCTGGCCAACCTGTTCGGCACGCCGCGCCGTGTCGCGCTCGGCATGGGCGCCGACTCGGTCGATGCGCTGCGCGAGATCGGTGCATTGCTCGCGTGGCTGAAGGAGCCGGAACCGCCGAAGGGACTGCGCGACGCATGGGACAAGTGGCCGGTGCTGCGCCAGGTGATGCACATGTCGCCACGCGAAGTCGCCAGCCCCGCGTGCCAGCAGGTGGTGCACGAAGGGACGTCGGTCGATCTTGCGCAACTTCCCGTGCAGACGTGCTGGCCGGGCGATGCTGCGCCGTTGATCACCTGGGGCCTGGTCGTCACGCGCGGACCGAACGCGGCACGCCAGAATCTCGGCATCTATCGACAGCAGGTGCTCGACGCGAATCGCGTGATCATGCGCTGGCTCGCGCATCGGGGCGGCGCACTGGATTTTCGCGATCACGCCGCACGCCATCCCGGCCAGCCGTTCCCGGTGGCCGTGGCCCTCGGCGCCGATCCGGCGACCACGCTCGCTGCAGTGACGCCGGTGCCCGACACGTTGTCGGAATACCAGTTCGCGGGCCTGCTGCGTGGCGCAAAGAGCGAGATCGCTGCGTGCATCGGCAACGACCTGCGCGTGCCCGCTGCGTCGGAGATCGTGCTCGAAGGCATCATCCGCCCGGACCCCGACGGCAGCGCGACGCGTGCCAACGCACGCGACCTCGGATGGCAGGGCGAACTGCCGGCGCGCGCGCTGAACGGCTGGGAGATGGCGCTCGAAGGCCCGTTCGGCGACCACACCGGCTACTACAACGAGCAGGACTGGTTCCCGGTGCTGCGCGTCGAGCGCCTGACGCACCGGCGAGACCCGATCTACCACAGCACCTACACCGGCAAGCCCCCCGACGAGCCCGCCGTGCTGGGCGTCGCGCTCAACGAGG
>CAZBTE010000148.1:0-6200 GCA_964494665.1 uncultured Limnobacter sp. | reverse complement strand
CGACTCCGACAGTGGCGTGTCGCGCACGCGCTGCTCGCCGAACTCCTCGAGCAGGCCCTTGCTGACCGCGTAGGTGCCGCCGTAGCGGCCGACGTCCTCGCCCATCAGGAACACGCGCGGATCGCGCGCGAGCGCGTCGCGCAGGCCGGCGCGCAGCGCCTCCCGGTAGGTGGTGCGGATGGTTGCGCTCATGCCGCTTTCCCGTAGGTGCGCGGCGGCCGCGCATAGACGTCCTTCGCCAGGTCCTCGACCGGCTCCCAGGTGCCGGCCTCGGCGAACGCCACCGCTTCGGCGATCTCGCCGGCCACTTCGCGCTCGATCGCCTCGACGTCGGCATCGTCGAGCAGCCCGCTCCGGCGCGCCTCGTGCACGAACGTCTCGATCGGGCAGCGCTTCTTCCACTGCTCGACCTCGGCCTTGTCGCGATAGAGCTCGGGGTCGAACATCGAGTGGGCGCGGAAGCGATAGGTGCGCAGCTCCATGAACAGCGGGCCCTCGCCGGCGCGCACCGACGCGACCGCCTTGCGCATCGCGTCGCGCACCGCGAGCACGTCCATGCCGTCGACCGACGTCGCGTTCATCGCGTAGCTGCGCGCCTTCGCGGACAGGTCGACGTTGGACTCGGCGCGCCCGATCGCCGTACCCATCGCGTACAGGTTGTTTTCACACAGGAACAGGGCCGGCAGCTTCCACAGCGCCGCCATGTTGAGCGACTCGTGGAATTCGCCTTCGGCCATTGCGCCTTCTCCGAAGAAGCAGGCGGCGATGCGATCGGTGCCGAGCAGCTTCTCGGCCAGCGCGAACCCGATCACGAGCGGAAGCGCGCCGCCGACGATCGCGTTGCCGCCGTAGAAGCGGCGCGCTACGTCGAACAGGTGCATCGAGCCGCCGCGTCCGCCGCTGCCGCCCTCGCGCTTGCCGTACATCTCGGCCATCACGGCGCCGGCCGGCACGCCACGCGCCAGCGCGTGGCCATGCTCCCGGTAGGTGGCGAGGACGCTGTCGTCGTCGCGCAGTTCCGGCATTGCGCCGGCTGCGATCGCCTCCTCGCCGATGTACAGGTGCAGGAAGCCGCGGATCTTGCCGGCGCTGTAGAGCTCGGCGCATTTCTCCTCGAAACGCCGGATGCGCAGCATCTGCCACAGCAGCCGGCGCGCGTCGTCGCGCTCGATCCTCATGTGGACTCCAGTGTCGAGGTGTCGCCTTCGGGCAGGCCGAGCTCGCGCGCCTTGAGCAGCCGGCGCATGATCTTGCCGCTGCGCGTCTTGGGCAGGTTCGGCACGAACTCGATTTCCTTCGGCGCCACCGCCGCGCCGAGCCGCTTGCGCGCGAAGCCCAGCAGGTCGCGCTTCAGCGCTTCGCCCGGTTCGAACCCCGACTTCAGCGCGACGAAGGCCTTGACGACCTCGCCGATGATCGGCTCCGGCTTGCCGATGACGCCCGCCTCGTGCACCGCAGCGTGCTCCATCAGCGCCGACTCCACCTCGAACGGGCCGATCAGGTGTCCGGCGGACTTGATCATGTCGTCGGCGCGCCCGAGAAACCAGTAGTAGCCATCGGCGTCGCGGCGCGCCAGGTCGCCGGTCAGGTACCAGTCGCCGGCGAAGCACTTGCGATAGCGCGCCTCCTCGTTCAGGTAGGCGCGGAACATCGACGGCCAGCCGCTGCGCAATGCGAGCTCGCCCTCGAAGCCGGGATCGTCGACGGGCTCCGCGCCGCCGTCCGGCGTGCGCCGCACGACCGCCGCTTCGATGCCGGGCAGCGGCTTGCCCATCGAGCCGGGGCGGATGTCGAGGGCGGGGAAGTTCGCGATCATGATGCCGCCGGTCTCGGTCTGCCACCAGTTGTCGTGGATCGGCAGGTCGAATGCCTCGATGCCCCACATCACCGCCTGCGGATTGAGCGGCTCGCCGACGCTGGCGATGAAGCGCAGGTGAGGGAACGCGTGTCGACGGGCCGCCTCGGAACCGCCCTTCATCATCATCCGCACCGCGGTCGGCGCGGTGTACCAGACGCTGACGCGCTCGCGCGCGAGGATCGCGTACCAGCGCTCGGCGTCGAAGTCGGCCTCGTCGACCACCTGCGTGATGCCGTGCGCGAGCGGCGCCACGATGCCGTACGAGGTGCCGGTGACCCAGCCCGGATCGGCGGTGCACCAGAACACGTCGTCGGCGTGGAAGTCGAGCGCCAGGTACCCGGTCGCGTAGTGCGCGACGATCGCCTGGTGCACGTGAAGCGCGCCCTTCGGCTTGCCGGTGGTGCCGCTGGTGAAGTGCAACAGCGCCGGCGTCTCGGGGTCGGTCGGGCCGATCTCGTAGAGTGGGCTGGCGGCGTCGAGCAGCGCCTGCAGGTCGAGCGTGTCGTCGGGCAGCGTGTCGGTGTCGTCGTCGCGCACCACCAGCACGTGCGCGAGCGTCGGCAGGCCGGCACGGATCGACGCCACCTTGCGGCGGTAGAGGCTGGTGGTGGTCACCAGCACCTTGCAGGCGCCGATTTCCATGCGCGTGGCGATCGGCTCGGGCCCGAAGGCCGAGAACAGCGGCGTCACGACGCAGCGATGCTTGAGCGCGCCCAGCAGCGCGACGTACAGCGCCGGGATGCGCCCGGACAGCACGAACACGCGATCGCCGGCGTTCACGCCGAGCCCCGCCAGCACGTTGGCAAAGCGGCTGGTCGTGTCGCGCAACCCGGCGTAGGTGATGTCGTGCGTCGCGTCGCCGCGGCCCAGCCAGCGCAGCGCGATGCGGCTCGAGCGCGGGCCGCCCGCGTGGCGGTCGACCGCCTCGTGCGCGATGTTCAGGCCGCGTCCGCCGGGCAGTCCGTCGAGCGATCGGCGCGTGGCCTCCCACGTGAATGCGGCGCGTGCCGCGTCGTAGTCGAGCAGGTTGGGGCGGACCCGCAGGGCGTCTGGCTGCTTTCGGAGGATGTCCATGCGGGCCTCGGCGATTTTCCGCAGCCTATCGTCGGGGAAGCGACCGGCATTGCGTCCGGTCAATGAAGTCAGCGCGTCGCGGCCTCCTTCTCGAGCAATGCACGCTTGCGCTCGACGCCCCAGCGATAGCCGGCCAGCGCGCCGTCGTGCCTCACCACCCGGTGGCACGGAATGGCCACCGCAATGGGGTTGGCACCACAGGCACGGCCGACGGCACGTACCGAGCGGGGCGCGCCGATGCGCCGGGCGAGCTCGGCATAGCTCACTGTCCGGCCGGCCGGGACTTCGCGCAGCGCCTGCCAGACGCGTTGCTGGAATGCGGTGCCGCGCAGGTCGAGCGGCAGGTCCAGACCGATGCCGGGCGCGTCGACGAAGCCGACCACCGTGGCGACGAGCGCCTCGAAGCGGGCATCCCCGCCGAGCAGGTCGGCGTTCGGAAAGCGGTCCTGCAGGTCGCGCACCAGCGCGTCCGGGTCGTCTCCCAGCAGGATCGCGCACACGCCCTTGTCGCTGCACGCGACCAGGATGGCGCCGAGCGAGCATTCGCCGACTGCGAAGCGGATGCGCGCGCTGCGCCCGCCGCTCCGGAATGCGGTCGGCGTCATGCCCAGCACCTGGCCGGATTTCTCGTAGAACCGGCTGTTCGAGTTGAAGCCTGCGCCGTAGATCGCCTCGGTGACGGTGCCCGCGTCGGCCAGCGCCGCGCGCACCTTCCGTGCCCGCTGCGCCGCGCCCCAGGCCTTCGGCGTGAGGCCTGTGACGGCCTTGAACCGCCGGTGGAAGTGGAAAGGACTCACGCCGAACGAAGCCGCCAGCTCGTCGAGCTTCGGGGAGTGCTCGGCGGTCTCGATCAGGCGACACGCTTCACGGACCATGGCGGCGTTGCGTTGCGCCGGTGATGCGGCGTCGGGACGGCAACGCCGGCAGGGCCGATAGCCGGCCGCTTCGGCTTGCTCGCAGGTGGCGAAGAACGACACGTTCTCGCGCCTGGCGATCCGCGAAGGACAGCCCGGGCGGCAATAGACGCCCGTGGTGCTGACCGCGTAGACGAAAGTGCCTCGCGCGGACGCATCGCGGTTCACGAGCGCCTTCCAGCGCCCGTCCTGCTCCGCAGGGTCCGGTGGTGCGCGACGGTTCCCGGTGGCGAGGTTCATCGGCGTTGCTCCTTCGATCACGTGCGTGGTCATTCTGGACCACTGCGCAGCGCCTGGCGCTCCGGTTCCTGCTTTCGAATCGGGCCGGCGGCATCCGGACGGCGCAAAAAAGCCCGCGCTGGGCGGGCCGTCCTGCTGCAGCAGGTCGTTGACCTGCATCGTCTCGTGATCTGTGGCTCCCCGACCAGGGCTCGAACCTGGGACCTGCGGATTAACAGTCCGTCGCTCTACCGACTGAGCTATCGGGGAACAGCCGATTATTCTAGCCGGAGACGACTCGGCCTGTCGAATTGCGCAGTCGCCATCGACCTGGTCTCAACCCCTGATCACCGCCGCCATCGCTTTCGCGACGTAGTCGATGTTGCGGCTGTTCAGTGCGGCCAGGCAGATGCGCCCGGTGCTCACCGCATAGATGCCGAACTCGTCGCGCAGCCGCTCGACCTGGGCCGCAGTGAGCCCGGAGTACGAGAACATTCCCCGCTGGCGCGCGACGAAGGAGAAATCCTGCTCGACGCCGTTCTCGCGCAGCTTGTGCACCAGGGCCTCGCGCATCGCGCGGATGCGCTCGCGCATGCCGGCCAGCTCGCGCTCCCAGAGTTCGCGCCATGCCGGCGTCGTCAGCACCGCAGCGACCACCGCGGCACCGTGGCTCGGAGGGCTTGAGTAGCTGGTGCGGATCACACGCTTGACCTGGCTGATCACCCGCGCGGTTTCGTCACGATCGGCAGTGACGATCGACAGCGCACCCACGCGTTCCCCGTACAGCGAGAACGATTTGGAGAACGAGCTGGACACGAAGAAGTCGAGTCCCGACGCGGCGAACTTGCGCAGTGCCAGTGCGTCGGCCTCGATGCCGTCGCCGAAGCCCTGGTAGGCCATGTCGAGGAAGGCCGCGAGGTCGCGCGCACGCACCGCCTCGACGATCGCGTCCCATTGTTCGGGCGCGAGGTCGACCCCGGTCGGGTTGTGGCAGCAGGCATGCAGCACGACGACGGAGCGCGCAGGCATCGCTTTCAGCGCGGCCAGCATCGCTTCGAAGCGCACGCCGTGCGTGGCCGGGTCGTAGTAGGGATAGGCATTGACCCGGAAGCCGGCCGCCTCGAACAGCGCGCGGTGGTTCTCCCAACTCGGGTCGCTGATCCAGGCCTGCGCATCCGGGTACAGCCGGCGCAGGAAGTCGGCGCCGATGCGCAGGCCGCCCGTGCCGCCCAGCGCCTCGAAAGTCGCGACCCGGCCGGCGGCCAGCAGCGGCGAGTCGGCGCCGAACAGCAACTCCTGGACGGCCCGGTTGTAGGCGGAAAAACCTTCGATCGGCAGGTAGCCGCGTGCCGGCGCACTGGCGATGCGCGCCTGCTCGGCCTCACGCACCGCCGCCAGCAGCGGAATACGGCCGTCGTCGTCGCAGTACACACCCACGCCCAGGTTCACTTTCTGGCTGCGGTTGTCGGCATTGAAAGCTTCGGTGAGGCCCAGGATGGGGTCCCGGGGCGCCATCTCGACGGAGGCGAACATCGATGGGCTCATGACGGTCGTTCAGCTGGCAGGTTTGGGGGATCGACAGGGTTCACGCGACTCGATGCGCTGCACAAGCCGGGTGCGGAACACTGGATTTTTGGGGACCGTAAAGGGATAATGATCGCTTGTCCGACGGCCGGGAATCGCGGACAAGGCCTTTCGACACTGCGATGCTGCACCGCAGTAAAACAGGCTTCCCCGGCAACCCGCGAACGCCGAAAAGTGTAGCACGACGACCAGCGCCTCCCGACCGACTCGATGACCGCCCCCGCGCTCGAACGTCAGACGTTCGTCAGCTTTCCCGGCAGCCCGTTTCAGCTGCATCAGCCGTTCGACCCGCAGGGGGACCAGCCGGAGGCGATCGATCGCCTGGAGCAGGGCGTGCGCGACGGGCTGAGCTTCCAGACCTTGCTGGGCGTGACCGGGTCGGGCAAGACCTACACGATGGCCAACGTGATCGCCCGGCTGGGGCGCCCGGCGCTGGTGCTGGCGCCCAACAAGACGCTCGCCGCGCAGCTGTACGCGGAGATGCGCGAGTTCTTCCCGAACAACGCGGTCGAGTACTTCGTTTCGTACTACGACTACTACCAGCCCGAGGC
>CAZBTE010000147.1:0-6232 GCA_964494665.1 uncultured Limnobacter sp. | reverse complement strand
CGCTGTGCATGAACCCGTCGATCATGCTGTTCGACGAGCCGACGTCGGCGCTCGATCCCGAGATGGTCAAGGAAGTGCTCGACACGATGATCATGCTGGCGCGCGAGGGCATGACGATGCTGTGCGTCACGCACGAGATGGGCTTCGCCCGTGCGGTGGCCGACCGCGTGATCTTCATGGACCGCGGCGAGATCGTCGAGCAGAACGTGCCCGAGCAGTTCTTCGCAGCGCCGAAGAACGAGCGCACCAGGCAGTTCCTGAGCCAGATCCTGCATCGCTGAGCCTTCCGGCCGGAGCGGGAGAACACATCCCGGGCGTCGACCCTTCCGGCCGGAACGCGTCAGCGCATCCCGAGCACCTTCGCTCGCACCCGCCAGCCTTGCTCGGCCCACCGGCTCAGCGACACGACGGCCGACGCCGAGCCGGCCACCAGCAGCACGGCGAGCAGCATGCCCGTCGGCTGTTGCCACCAGCCGATCGGCGCGAGCACCGCGGCATGGAAAGCCAGCATCAGGTACAGCAGCGGCATCGCATGGTGCAGCTGGCGCCAGATCCGGTAGGGAAAGCGTCTCCACAGCGCCAGCACGACCATCGCCAGCACCAGGTACAGCGCAAACTCGCCGAGCCCCTCGCCGACGTCGCGCAGCGTCTCGAGCAGACCGTCGAAACGCACCTTCGGCGGACGCCCGGCGCGACCGACCATGGCCTTGATCAGGTCGCCCGACATCTCGATCAGCCAGTGCGCCGCGGCGAACGCGGCGCCCAGGATGCCGGCCCACTTGTGCAGCTGGTGGATACCGCCCACTGCGCGGAGCGAGCGCTCGAGCCAGGCCGGACGGGTGGCCAGCACCATGGTCAGCGACATCAGCGCGACCGCGAGCAGCCCGGTGAGAAACAGGCCGTGGGTGCGCAGCATCCACGGCAGCGATCCAGGTCCGGGGCCGGATGCCGCGAGTTCGAGTCCCCAGACCACGGTCACGAGGCCAACGAAGGCGGCCAGCACGATATTCATGTCGATGTCCGTACGAATCGAAGTACACGGTGCGCCGCGGCGTCGCTCGTGCGGCCGCGGCGCACCGCCGGTTTCAGCTGCGGCGCGACGTCGTCGCGCGATCGTCGCGCGAGCGCTTCGCCCGCTTGACCTCGGTCCGCAGGACCTCGCCCGTCACGCCATCGACGTCGAGTTCGACGCGGCGGCCTTCGCGATCGGTCCCCTTGACCTCGTAGCGATCGCGCTCGCGCTCGATCTCGTCGATGTCGGTGTACCCGGCAGCGGTCAACCGCTGGTGAATCTCCGGAATGCCGAGCACCGCGGACGAGGCCGGCGCAGCCGAAGTTGCGTTCTGTGCCAGGACCGGGGCGGCGATCACCGTGGCACCGCCGATGCCGGCGGCGAGAACGAGAGCGGCGAGAATGCTGGATTTGTGCATGATGTCGATTCCTTGGTGGGTGATTGCGCCCTTCTGCAGAGCGTGAGCGGATTCTGCTGGGGGCCACCTGAACCGCCGATGAAGTCGGCGTTCAGCTGGCGTTCACCCGGGGCATTCATTCCGCGGGGGCGAAACGGGCCTTCCTGACGCCTGTTGCAGTCCGCGTTCAGCTGCGGTTAACGTTGCAGCGGCTAATACGTGGCATGAGCAGTCGAACGCGCGGCACACCCCGTCGCGCTTTCGAGTGCGCCACCAACCGCCCCGCGAAAGCCCTGCAATGCGTATCCACCATTACCTGTTGTCCGCGATCCTCGCCGCCGCGAGCCCCCTGGCGCTCTCGGACGACGACCACGACCGCGCCCGCCGGGCGCTCCAGGCCGGCGAAATCCTGCCCCTGCACGTGCTGCTGGAAACCGTGGCGCGCGAGCACCCGGGCCAGGTGCTGGAGGTCGAGCTCGAACGTGAAGACGGCACCTGGCTCTACGAACTCAAGCTGTTGCGAGGCGATGGTGCACTGCTGAAGCTGGAGTTCGACGCGCGCAGCGGCACGCTGCTGCGCAGCCGCCGCAAGGCCGAGTGATGCGCCTGCTGATTGCCGAGGACGAACCGACGCTCGCTGCCCAGTTGCGCGAAGCGCTCAGCGCGTCAGGCTACGCGGTCGACATTGCCGACAACGGACGCGACGCGCACTTCCTCGGCAGCGAGGAGCCCTACGACGCGGTCGTGCTCGATCTCGGCCTGCCGGTACTCGACGGTCTGAGCGTGCTGCGCCGCTGGCGCGCGGAGGGCCGCACGATGCCGGTGTTGATCCTTACTGCGCGCGACGCCTGGCACGAGAAGGTCGCCGGCATCGACGCCGGCGCCGACGACTACCTGGCCAAGCCGTTTCACATGGAAGAGTTGCTGGCGCGCCTGCGCGCGCTGATCCGGCGCGTGGCCGGCCGTTCCAGTGCGGAGATTGCCTGCGGCCCGGTGGTGCTCGATACGCGCAGCGGAAAGGTCACGGTCGACGGCAAGACGCTGTCGCTCACCGCCCACGAGTTCCGCGTGCTCTCGTACCTGATGCACCGTCGCGGCGAGATCGTCTCGCGCAGCGAGCTCACCGAGCACATCTACGCGCAGGACTTCGACCGGGACTCGAACACGATCGAGGTCTTCGTCGCCCGCCTGCGTCGGAAGCTTCCTGCAGATTTCATCGAAACCGTGCGCGGGCTCGGCTACCGGCTGGCCGGCCCGCAATGAGCACCGGGCTGCGGCTCCCCGAGGGTTTGCGCGGCTCGCTGCGCTTGCGCCTGCTGGCCGGTACGCTGGCATGGATCGTCGCGACCCTCGCGATCGCCGGGTGGGGGCTGGCGGGTCTGTTCGGCCAGCATCTGTCGCGCCAGTTCCAGGCCGAATTGTCCACGCACCTGGACCAGCTCGTCGCCGTGCTCGCCTTCGACGCGGTCGACGAACCGACGCTGAGCGGCCCGCTCTCCGATCCGCGCCTGCGCCGTCCGTACAGCGGGCTGTACTGGCAGGTCGACCGCATCGACGGTGCCACCGGCGAGAACACGGGTCGCGCGCTGCTTCGGTCCCGATCGCTGTGGGATGCCGTGCTCGACGTGCCGGCCGACTCGCCCGCCGACGGCGAGCTGCACGATCACCGCATCGACGGGCCGGACGGTCGGCCGCTGCGCATGCTCGAACGTGCGATCCGGCCGGCGGAATACCCCGGACAGGCGTGGCGGCTGATCGTCGCCGCCGACGAGTCGCTGATGGCCGAACCGCTCGGCCGCTTCAACCAACAGCTTCTGCTGGCGCTCGGCGTGCTCGCGGCAGGGCTGTCGGCAGCCGCCGTGATGCAGGTGCTGCTCGGCCTGAGGCCGCTCGTGCGCCTGCAGCGCGAGCTGTCGCGCATGCACGAGGGCCAGGCGCGCGCGATCGCCGGCCGTTTCCCGTCGGAGGTCCAGCCGCTGGTCGACGACCTCAACGGCGTGCTGGCGCGCAATGCGGAGATCGTCGCCCGCGCACGCACCCAGGCGGGCAACCTCGCACACGCAGTGAAGACTCCGCTGGCGGTGCTCGCGAACGCCGCTGCACAGGAGTCCACGCCGCTGGCCCGGCTGGTCGGCGAACAGGTCGCAGTGGCCCGCACCCAGGTCGACCACCACCTAGCGCGTGCGCGCGCCGCCGCGGCAGTGGCCGCACCCGGCCTGCGCACCCCGCTGCAGCCGGTGCTGGCGGGCCTGCTACGGGTAATGGCGCGAGTGCACGCCGAAAACGACCTCCAGCTGGTCATCACCGACTGCCCGCGCGATGCCGTCTTCCAGGGCGAAGAACAGGACCTGCAGGAGATGCTCGGCAACCTGCTCGACAATGCGTGCAAGTGGGCGCGCACGCGAGTGGAAGTCCGTGTCGAACGAACGGGCGACATACTGTCGATCACCATCGACGACGACGGCCCCGGCCTGCCCGCATCGACGCGCGAAGCGGTGTTCGACCGGGGCGTGCGTGCCGACGAGCGCACGCCAGGCAGCGGACTCGGTTTGGCGATCGTGCGCGATCTCGCGCAACTCTACGGCGGCGCAGTCGCCCTCGAACCGTCGCCACGCTCCGGGCTGCGCGCGGTGCTGCGCCTGCCGGCCGCAGGGCCGGGCCGCTCGACGGCGGCGTAGCGGCGATGCACCCCGGCGACCGGTTCGCTGCGCACGACGCCGATGGAACTTTTCCGCGCGGCCTTCGTTGAAGTGGATATCGCGGCGCCAGGGAGGTGATCCGCTGTGGTGACGGCGGACGACGACCGATGGATCGAGCGCGCCCGCGAGGGGGATACGCGTGCGTTTGCCGAACTGGTCCGGCGCCATCAGGATCGCGTGTTCCGCTTCGTGCTGCGAATGACCGGGTCACGGGACGAGGCAATGGATCTGACCCAGGAAACGTTCATCAAGGCGTGGGAGGCGCTGCCGCGCTGGCAGCCGCAGGCGCAGTTCCGCACCTGGCTGTTCCAGATCGCCCGCAACGGCGCGCTCGACGTGCTGCGCCGCCGGTCGTTGGCACAGTTGGTGCCGATCGACGACGAAGCTGCCGTGCCCGCCCACGCCCCGAGGCCGGACGAACAGCTGGACACCCGGCAGCGCGTTGGCCTGCTCGATACGATGCTGCGAAAGCTGCCTGTCGAACACCGCGAGATCCTGCTGATGCGCGAGGTCGAAGGGCTGTCGTACAGCGAGATCGCGACCGCGCTCGGAATCCAGGAAGGAACCGTGAAGTCGCGCATCGCCCGCGCCCGCGCGAACCTGCTCGACCGCTATCGACGTGCGACCGGAGAGACCGACGATGCGTGAGACCTGCCCGAGAACCGTCGCGATATCGGCGTATCTCGATGATGAGCTGCCGACCGGCGCCGAACGCGCCGGCCTGCAGGCACATCTGGCCGTCTGCCCGGCATGCGCCGCGCTGCTGTCCGACCTGCGCGAGCTGCACGGCGCCTTTCAGGCCCTGCCCGACGAGCCCCTCGGCGTCGACCTGTCGGAGGTCGTCCGTGGGCGCCTCGCCGCGGAGCCGCGCGCGCCGCGCGCGCCGAGCGCGCCGCAGCGCCGCCGAAGCTGGCGCGATCTGCTGCCCATGGGCATCGGCGCGTCTGCCGCGGTCTCGCTCGGGCTGGTGATGGGATCGATGCTCGTTGTTGCCCCGGGGGCGGTTGTCGCGCCCCGGGTCGCCGCGATGGCGGTGTTCGAACCGGTCGCGCCGGGCGGCCTGTGCATCGGGTTCGACGCCTGCTACGCCCCACGTGGTGCCCGTGCCGAAGGGGTTCGTCCGTGACCAAGCCGACGACGCTGCGCTTTGCACTGATCCTCTCGCTGCTGGTCAATCTGGGCGTGCTCGGAGCGATCGGCTACCGCGCGATCGCCCCCGGCGAAGGGCCGCACGGGCCCGAGGCGGGCGGCGAGTTTCGCGGGCTCGCGCGCCATCTGTCGCTGAGCGACGAACAGCAGCGCCACTGGCGCGAGACGGAAAAGGCGTTCCTCGCGCAGTTGACGGCGGGCGCCAAAGAGATTCGCCAGCATCGCGACCGGATGATCCGCGAAATCTTCGCCGGTGTGCCCGATGTCGCGAAGGTGGAAACCGAGAGGGCCGCCATCGCCCGGCTGCAGGACGAACAGCACCGGCTGGTGATCGAACAGCTGTTGCGCGAGCGCGAGATGCTCGACGAGCGCCAGCGCGGATTGCTGCTCGAACTGCTGCTCGACCAGCCAGCGGGCGCCTCGGGCGTCGAACAACTGCATCGCGACTGAACGCGGTCGCCTCGCACGCTCGTGCTCGCGCGCTCGCTCCGAAACTCATGAAGATTTATGGAACATTCCTGTTCGCGATTCGTTCAAGGGATCGAGGCCGGCGCGCAGGGCGCAGCGGTCCGATCAACCGAAGACGGAGATGAACCCATGAAGCTCATGACCAGGACCCGGCCGAGCCTGCTCGGCATTGTGATCGCCGGCGTGCTGGCTGCCGGTACTGCTGCAGGCACCGGCGCCCTGGCGGCCACGGAGCACAGCCACGACCACGCCACCGGCGCGCATGCGCTGACGCTGAACGCCGGCAAGAAGTGGACCGGTGACGAGCCGCTGCGCCAGAGCATGACGAAGATCCGCAACGCGGTCGACGCGAACCTGCCGGCGGTGCATCGCGGCAAGCTGAGTACCGCGAAGTACGAACAGCTCGGCGGCGTGATCGACACCGAGATCGCCAACATCGTGCAGAACTGCAAGCTCGACCCGCAGGCCGACGAAGTGCTGCACGTCATCCTCGCCGACATGATGGCC
>CAZBTE010000146.1:0-6284 GCA_964494665.1 uncultured Limnobacter sp. | reverse complement strand
CCGGTGGTTCAGACGCACATGACCAATTCGCGCCTGACCGATCCCGAGATCCTCGAACTGCGCTTTCCCGTGCGCCTCGAGAGCTACGAGATCCGTGCCGGCTCGGGCGGCGCCGGTCGCTGGCGCGGCGGCGACGGCGGCACGAGGCGCATCCGCTTCCTCGAACCGATGAGCGCGTCGATCCTGGCCAACGGCCGCGTACACCCCGCCTTCGGCGCAGCGGGCGGCGAACCCGGAGCGCCCGGGGCCGACTTCGTGATCCGCGCCGACGGGCGCGTCGAGCGTCTGCACCACGCCGACAGCGCCGAACTGGCCGCAGGGGACGTGTTCGTCGTGCAGACCCCCGGCGGCGGCGGGTTCGGCGGCGAGTCCGCGGGCGGCGACTCTCTATAATCACGAATTCGCCATCGAATCCACCGGCCGTCGCGCACCCGCTGCCGCGATGCGCCGCAGGCCACGGACCACCGCGCCATGCCCGCGTATCAGCTGATTACAGGACAGCCGGCGCTGTCCGAGTTTCGTCTCGGTCGACTGCTCGAAGGGCTGCGACGCATCGACGTGCGCGCGGTGGGGCTGCAGGCGCGTTTCGTCTACGCGCTGTGGAGCGACGCGGTGCCCAGCGACGACGAGCAGGCACGACTGGTGGCGCTGCTCGACGCCGATCCCGACGCGCCCCCGCCCGAGGGCCAGCCGGTGTGGGTGGTGCCTCGCATCGGCACGATCTCGCCGTGGGCAAGCAAGGCCACCGACATCGCGCGCAACTGCGGCATGACCGGCGTGCGCCGCATCGAGCGCGGAATCGAGTACCGGATCGAGGCACGCAGCGGCCTGCTGCCTGGCCTGGTCAAGGGCACGCGCTTCGAACCGGCGCAGCTTGCGGCCCTGTCCGCGGCGCTGCACGACCGCATGACCGAGACTGCGCTGCTCGACCCCCCGGACCCGCAGGCACTGTTCGCATCGCTGCCGGGCAAGCCGATGCAGCACATCGCCGTGGGTCGCGACGGGCGCGCCGCGCTGGCAGCCGCGAACCTCGAGTTTGGCCTGGCGCTGTCGGACGACGAAATCGACTACCTGCTCGATGCGTTCGTGCGCGCCGGGCGCGACCCGACCGACGTCGAGCTGATGATGTTCGCGCAGGCCAACTCCGAGCACTGCCGGCACAAGATCTTCAACGCCAGCTGGACGCTCGACGGACAGCCGCGCGAGGAGACGCTGTTCGGCATGGTGCGCGCCACGCACGCGGCCAATCCGCGCGGCACCGTGGTTGCCTATGCCGACAATGCCGCCATCCTCGAGGGCGGCGTCGCACGCCGCTTCCGTCCGGTCTTGTCCAGCAACGGCCGTTACGCGGCGGATGAAGGTGTCGCGCACGTGTTGCTGAAGGTCGAGACGCACAACCATCCGACCGCGATCTCACCGTTTCCCGGCGCTGCCACCGGTGCGGGCGGCGAGATCCGCGACGAGGGCGCCACCGGGCGCGGCGCCCGGCCGCGTTTCGGACTGACCGGTTTCACCGTCTCTGACCTGCGCATCGAAGGCTACGAGCAGCCGTGGGAAGACGCGCGCGACGTCACCGCGCCGGCCGGGCAGGACCCCGAGGCGCCACCGGCACCCTACGGCGCGCCGGCACGCATCGCCACGCCGCTGCAGATCATGATCGACGGCCCGATCGGCGGCGCGGCGTTCAACAACGAGTTCGGTCGCCCGAACCTGCTCGGCTACTTCCGCACCTACGAACAGAACGTCGCCGGCACGGTGCGCGGTTACCACAAGCCGATCATGATCGCCGGCGGCGTGGGCAGCGTCGATGCGGACCATACCGCCAAGCTCGACCTGCCGCCCGGCACGCTGCTGATCCAGCTCGGCGGCCCGGGCATGCGCATCGGCGTGGGCGGTGGCGCCGCCTCCAGCATGGGCGCCGGCACCAATACCGCCGAGCTCGACTTCGACTCGGTGCAGCGCGGCAATCCGGAGATGCAGCGGCGCGCACAGGAAGTCATCGACCGTTGCGCGGCGATGCGTGAAGCGAACCCGATCCTGTCGATCCACGACGTCGGCGCGGGCGGTCTGTCGAACGCGTTTCCCGAACTGGTGCACGGGGCAGGGCGCGCCGGCCGCTTCGACATGGCGAAGATCCCGCTCGAGGCGTCGGGGCTGTCACCGGCCGAGATCTGGTGCAACGAGTCGCAGGAACGCTACGTGCTCGCGATCGCGCCCGAGGCGCTCGAGCTGTTCGACTACCTGTGCCGCCGGGAACGCTGCCCGTACGCGGTGGTCGGCGAAGTCACCGGCGACGGACAACTCGTGGTCGAGGCAACGGGCCCCGACGGCGAGCCGCTGTGCCCGGTCGACATGCCGATCGACGTGTTGCTGGGCAAGCCGCCGCGCATGCAGCGCGAAGGCGTGCGGCGCGCGCGCACGCTGCCCGCGATCGACCTTGCCGAGCTCTCGGTGAGCGAGGTCGCCGAGCAGGTGCTGCAGCTGCCGGCGGTTGCCAGCAAGTCGTTCCTGATCACGATCGGCGATCGCACCGTGGGCGGACTGACCGCGCGCGACCAGATGGTGGGCCCGTGGCAGGTACCGGTGGCCGACTGCGCGGTCGGCCTGGTCGACTTCACCGGTTACCGGGGCGACGCGCTGGCGATGGGCGAGCGCACGCCGCTGGCGGTCATCGATCCGCGCGCCGCCTCGCGCATGGCGATCGCCGAGGCGGTCACCAATCTCGCCGGCGCGCCGATCGAGTCGGTCGACCGCATCCGGCTGTCGGCGAACTGGATGGCGGCTTGCGGCGAGGCGGCCGAGGATGCCGACCTGTTCGACGCGGTGCAGGCCTGCACCGCGCTGTGCCGCGAACTGGGCATCTCGATTCCGGTCGGCAAGGATTCGCTGTCGATGCGAACCGTCTGGCAGGAGCGCGTCCAGGGCCTGGTATCCGAGTCCGTGCTCGACAAGCGGGTGCTCGCGCCCACCTCGCTGATCGTCACCGCACTGGCGCCGGTGGTCGACGTGCGGCACGTGCTCACGCCGAAGCTCGCGCGCGGTGTCGACTCGGTGCTGATCCTGATCGACCTGGGGCAGGGTCGCCAGCGGTTGGGCGGCTCGGCGCTGGCGCAGGTCACCGGCCAGATCGGCAACGCGGCGCCCGATTTCGACGACGCGCAGCTGCTGGCGCGCTTCTTCGACGCGATCCAGCGGCTGAACCGCGACGGCCGGCTGCTCGCATACCACGACCGCTCCGACGGCGGGCTGTTCGCCACCGTGTGCGAGATGGCGTTCGCTGCCCACTGCGGCGTGGCGATCAACCTCGACCTGCTCACCATCGACCCGTTCGCCGAGGACTGGAGCGACTACAAGATCCGGCCCGAGCAGGTGTCGGTGCAGCGCAACGAGCTGACGCTGGCTGCGATGTTCGCCGAGGAGGCCGGCGCGGTGGTGCAGGTGCGCGCAGCCGACCGCGACGCGGTGCTCGGCGTGCTGCGCGAGTCTGGCCTGGCGAAGTTCTCCCACGTCATCGGCAAGCCGCAGTCGAAGGATGTGATCGAGTTCTTTCGCGACGCGAAATGCGTCTACGGCGCACCACGTGCGCAGCTGCAGCAGCTGTGGTGCGAAACCGGCTACCGCATCGCCGCGCTGCGCGACAACCCGGAGTGCGCGGCACAGGAATTCGAACGCATCGCGCGCACCGACGACCCGGGCCTGCACATGCGTTTGCACTTCGACCCGGCGGACGACGTCGCGGCACCCTTCATCGCGCGCGGCGCTCGTCCGCGCGTGGCGATCCTGCGCGAGCAGGGCATCAACAGCCAGACCGAGATTGCGGCGGCGTTCGATCGCGCCGGTTTCGATGCCTTCGACGTGCACATGACCGACCTCGTCGAAGGACGCCACAAGCTGGGTGACTTCCGGGGCTTGGTCGCGTGCGGCGGCTTCTCGTACGGCGACGTGCTGGGCGCGGGCAGCGGCTGGGCGAAATCGATCCTGTTTCGGGCCTCGCTGGCCGAGCAGTTCTCGCTGTTCTTCGGGCGTCCCGACACCTTCAGCCTGGGCGTGTGCAACGGCTGCCAGATGATGTCGCAGCTCAAGTCCATCATTCCCGGCGCCGAGCACTGGCCGCGCTTCCTGCGCAATCGATCCGAGCAGTACGAGGCGCGCCTGTCGATGGTCGAGGTGCTCGAGTCGCCGTCGGTGCTGCTGGCCGGCATGGCCGGAAGCCGCATGCCGATCGCGGTCGCGCATGGCGAAGGGCGCGCCGCGTTCGCATCGAGCGATCAGCAGAACGCTGCGATCGCCACCCTGCGCTTCGTCGACAACGACGGATCGGTGACCGAAGAGTACCCGGCCAACCCCAACGGCTCGCCCGGCGGGCTGACCGGCTTCACCAGCACCGACGGCCGCGCAACGATCCTGATGCCGCATCCGGAGCGGGTGTTCCGCACGGTGCAGATGAGCTGGCGTGATCCGTCGCTCGGCGAGGACTCGCCCTGGATGCGGCTGTTCCGCAATGCCCGGGTCTGGGTGGGCTGAAGACCGATGCTCTCCACTGTCAACGTCACGATGCAGTTCGGGGCCAAGCCCCTGTTCGAGAACGTCTCGGTCAAGTTCGGCGAGGGCAACCGCTACGGGCTGATCGGTGCCAACGGCTCGGGCAAGTCCACGTTCATGAAGATCCTCGGCGGCGATCTCGAGCCGAGCGGGGGGCAGGTGATGCTCGACCGGGGCGAGCGCCTGGGCAAGCTGCGCCAGGACCAGTTCGCGTTCGAGGACCAGCGCGTGCTCGACGTGGTGATGATGGGCCACGCCGAGATGTGGCAGGCGATGAGCGAGCGCGATGCGATCTACGCGAACCCCGACGCCGGCGAGGACGACTACATGCACGCCGCCGAGCTCGAGGCGCGCTTTGCCGAGTACGGCGGCTATACCGCCGAGGCGCGCGCCGGTGAACTGCTGCTGGGGCTGGGCATCGCGGCCGCGCAGCACGGCGGGCCGATGCGCGAAGTGGCGCCGGGCTGGAAAGTGCGCGTGTTGCTGGCGCAGGCGCTGTTCGCCGAACCCGACGTGCTGCTGCTCGACGAGCCGACCAACAACCTCGACATCGACACCATCCGCTGGCTCGAGTCGGTGCTGAACCAGCGCGACTCGACCATGGTCATCATCTCGCACGACCGCCATTTCCTGAACGCGGTGTGCACGCACATGGCCGACCTCGACTACGGCGAGCTGCGTGTCTATCCCGGCAACTACGACGACTACATGCTGGCGTCGGCGCAGGCGCGCCAGCGCCAGCTCTCGGCCAACGAACGCGCAAAAGACCGCATTGCCGAGCTGCAGGAGTTCGTGCAGCGCTTCGCCGCCAACAAGGCCAAGGCACGCCAGGCCACGTCGCGCCAGAAGCTGATCGCCCGCATCCGCAGCGAGGCGGTCGAGGTGAAGCCGTCGTCGCGGCAGAACCCGTACATCCGTTTCGAGCAGGCCCGGCCGATGCACCGCCAGGCGGTCGAGGTCGACGGGCTCGGCTACCGCTACGAAGGTGCCGCGCAGCCGGTGTTCAGCGGCTTTTCCACGATGGTGGAGGCGGGCGACCGGATCGCGATCGTGGGTGCCAACGGCGCGGGCAAGACCACGCTGCTGCGCTGCCTGGCCGGCGCCGCGCTGGGCGGGCTGGTCCCGACGCACGGCACCGTGAAGTGGTCGGAGAACGCCGACATCGGCTACATGGCACAGGACGTGCATCCGGACTTCGAGCGCGACGATTCGCTCACCGACTGGATCTCCCGCTATACCAAGCCGGGCGACGACGAACAGACGGTGCGCAGCGTGCTGGGCCGACTGCTGTTCTCCGGCGACGAGGTGCGCAAGCCGGTGCGGGTGCTCTCGGGCGGCGAAAAGCACCGCATGAGCTTCGGTCGCCTGATGCTCGGGCGACACAACGTGCTGATGCTCGACGAGCCCACCAACCACCTCGACATGGAGTCGATCGAGTCGCTGCAGCTGGCGCTCGAGAAGTTCGCCGGCACGCTGTTCGTCGTTTCGCACGACCGCCAGTTCGTCGACGCGCTGGCCACGCGCGTGCTCGAAGTGCGCACCGGTGGCGAGATCGTCGACTACCGCGGCGACTACGAGCAGTACCTGGCCAGCCAGGGAATCGAATAGAGCCGCCGGGTCGCGCTCAGCCCAGCCCCAGCCACAGTCCGAGCGGCACGAACGCCACCGCCGCCAGATTCCCGATCAACACGATCGCCGCGACCTTGTCCGGCTCCTGGTCGAACTGCTCGGCGATGAGGAAG
>CAZBTE010000145.1:0-6289 GCA_964494665.1 uncultured Limnobacter sp. | reverse complement strand
GACGAGGACGCGCTGGTGGCGCTCGCCGCTCAGCTGGGCCAGGCGATGCACCTGTTGCAGCTGTCCGAGGACGGAGGATTCGAGCACCCCGAACGTGCGCGACAGCCGCCGCGAACGCGCGGCGAGCCCGTGACCGTGCGCCACTATCCGGCCGACGACAGCGTCTTCCTCGACGACGACTACCTGATCAAGGGCGTGGCTGGCGCAGTGTTCTGGGCGCTGGTGTCCGACCACGTGAACCGCGGCCGCAGCGCGTTCTCCAATCGCGAGCTGCGGCTCGATCCGCGCGTGCGGCTGCCCGAAATCGGCGACAACCTGGAAGCACGGCTGGTGCTGCTGCAGCGGCGCCTGGTCGAGCGCGAGGCGTGCGTGCGGATCGAGAAGACCGGCAGGGGCCGCTTCCGCGTGGACGTCGCGCGACCCCTGCAACTGGTCGAAGTGCGCTGAAGCGCCTCGCCTGTCGTCATGCCGCCGCCGGAGGCGGCCCGGCAAGCGCCGCTTCGAGCTTCTGGAAGTCACGCGCATCGAGTTGCGCCCGCGCGATCGCCAGGGTCGCCTCGAACACGCCGGCGGGCGCCGCGTCGCCGCGCATCCCCTGGAGCATGGCGACCCGTTCCGCGTGGGGAAGCGCAGGCAGCATCCAGTGCAGGCACCTGGCCATCAGCGCGGGCGGAATGGAAGCCACGATGGCGTGCTCGATCGCCATGAGCTCCTCGTCGCTGCAGGTCGACCACAGCACGGCCATGTTGTGCGTCTCCTCGAAGTGCATGTGCTCGAGGTTCTCGGCGACGAACAGCGCCAACCGCCGGTAGAGTCCCCGGGCCGCTGCGGCGCGCGCGGGTCCGGTTGCGCTGCGCAGGTCCTCGGTGGTATCGCGCAGCGTCGCGATCGCCTCCTCGTGGCCGACGTGGTCGCCGGCGGTGCGGTCGGCGCTGCCGGGCGCGCGCGCGTGCAGCACGGGGTGCACGAAGCGGTTCTCGTCCTCGAGGTGCAGTGCGAACAGCGTCAGCATGTCGCTCATGCGCTCGAGCGTGCGCGCCACGTCGGCGTCGTCGGCCGGATCCATGCAGCCGAGCTCGGTCAGCGCGCGGGTCATGCACAGGCGAAGACCCTTGTGGATGCCCTGGTACAGGTCGTGCCGGCCGGCGCTCGTCGCCTGCGCGGTCACGTCGTGGAGAACGGATTGGTCCATGCGATGCTCCCTGAAGTCGTCGATGGGTGCCGGAAGGTTCGTTCCGGGGTCGCCCCGGCCGTGGGCCGGGCAGCGAGGCGCAGTGTAGGCAGGCAGCGCAGCGGGCGTTCGTAAGAATTGGCTCCGCAGTCCTTAAGAGTTCATTAACGTTGCGCGCCGCCGGAGTCCGGGCGGAGAATCGCCGCATGACGACCAACCTTCGCGCGCTGCGCGCCGACATCACCACCCTCGAGGTCGACGCGATCGTCAACGCGGCCAACTCGACGCTGCTCGGCGGCGGCGGCGTCGACGGTGCGATCCATCGCGCCGCCGGGCCGGAACTGCTCGCGGAGTGCCGCACGCTCGGCGGCTGCCCGACCGGCGATGCCAGGATGACGCGCGGCTACCGGCTCCCCGCGCGGCACGTCATCCACACCGTGGGCCCGGTCTGGCGCGGCGGCGGACACGGCGAGCCCGGGTTGCTGGCTTCCTGCTACCGGCGCTCGATCGAGCTTGCGGTCGGTGCAGGCGCCCGAACGCTGGCCTTCCCCGGCATCAGCACCGGTGTCTACGGCTATCCGGTCGAGCAGGCCGCCCACATCGCCGTGGGCACCGTGCGCGCGGCCGTCGCGGACTACCCGAGCATCGAGGAAGTCGTCTTCTGCTGCTTCTCCGAGCGCGATCTCGCCGTCTATCGCCGACTGCTCGGCTGACTGTCGGCCGCCGGCCGACGCCAGGTGCACCGGGGCGGCAAGCGTCGCCCGTTCAGGCCAGCTGCGCGCGCCGGATCTCCATCAGCCTGAGGATCATCGGGGTCAGGATCAGCTGCATCGCCAGGTCCATCTTGCCCCCCGGCACCACGATGGTGTTGGCGCGCGACATGAACGACTCGCCGATCATCGACAGCAGGTACGGGAAGTCGATGCCGCGCGGATTCTTGAAACGGATCACGGTCATGCTCTCGCCCGCGGTCGGGATGTCGCGCGCGATGAACGGGTTCGACGTGTCCACCACCGGCACGCGCTGGAAGTTGATGTCGGTCTCGCCGAACTGCGGGCAGACGTAGTGCACGTAGTCGTGCATGCGGCGCAGGATCGTGTCCGCGACCACTTCCTTCGAATAGCCGCGCTCGCGGGTGTCGCGATGGATCTTCTGGATCCACTCCAGGTTGATGATCGGCACCACGCCGATCTTCAGGTCGACGTGGCGAGCCAGGTCGACCTCGGAGGTCTTCATGCAGCCGTGCAGGCCCTCGTAGAACAGCAGGTCGGTGTCCACCGGCGTGTCGAACCACGGTGTGAAGGTGCCGGGCACCTGGTCCCACGGCGCCGCCTCGGCGTCGTTGTGCAGGTACAGGCGGGTGCGGCAGCGTCCGTCGGTGCCGTAGGCGCGGAACTGGCGCTCCAGTTCCTGCCATTCGTTGGCGTCGGGCCCGAAATGGCTCATCGGGCGGCCTTCGCGGTCCGCCGCGGCGATCAACTTCTTCATCGCCTCGCGCTCGTGGCGGTGAAAGGCGTCGCCCTCGATGGTCGCGGCGTTGATGCCTTCGCGACGGAAGATCGTCTCGAAGGTGCGCTTGACGGTGCTGGTGCCGGCGCCGCTGGAGCCGGTGACGGCGATGATCGGGTGCTTCCTGGACATGGCGATGCGACCGGTGGGGCAGGTGGGCTCGAATGCGTTCGGGTGTGCGCAGGCAGGCTCAGGCGCGCACGAACAGCGAGCGCGAGCCAAACAGCTGCCAGGACACGTTCTCGTTGGGGTCGGCGTGATAGCGCACGATCAGCTCGACCTCGTCGCGCGACCCGAAGATCAGCGGCACGCGCTGGTGCAGCGTGTCGGGAACCACATCGAGGATCGGACGGGTGCCGGTGGACGCGGCCGCGCCCGCCTGCTCCATCAGGAAGGCCACCGGTGCCGCCTCGTACATCAGGCGCAGGCGACCCGGCTTGGCCGGCATCCTGGTGTCGCGCGGATACAGGAACACGCCCCCGCGGCTCTGGATGCGATGCACTTCCGCCACCAGGCTGGCGACCCAGCGCATGTTGAAGTCACGCGTGCGTGGACCGGCTTCGCCGGCCAGGCACTCCGACACGTAGCGCTGCACCGGCTTTTCCCAGAAGCGCTGGTTCGACGCGTTGATCGCGAACTCGCGTGTCTGCTCCGGCACGCGGATCGCGTCGCGCGTCAGGTACCAGCGGCGGTCGCGCCGGTCGAGCGTGAATGCGGACACGCCGTCGCCGCAGCCGAGCACCATCACGCACGACGGCCCGTAGATCACGTAGCCCGCGGCGACCTGGCGGCGCCCCGGCTGCAGGAAGCCCGCTGCACCGGGCGGCGTGCCGCGAAACGGATGCGGCAGCACCGAGAAGATCGTGCCGACCGAGATGTTGGCATCGATGTTCGAGGAACCGTCCAGCGGGTCGAACACCACCAGGTACTCGCCGGTCTGCGCGTACTGCTCCGAGGCCGACGGCTCGTCGTGTTCCTCGCTGGCCCAGCCGGCGACGTGGCGGCAGCTGGCCAGCGAGCCGGCGATGCACGCGTCGGCGAACAGGTCGAGCTTGGTCTGCGCTTCGCCCTGGCTGTTGTTCTGCCCGCTGTATCCGGTGAAGCCGGCCAGGTCGCCCAGCGCGGCCGACTCGGCGATGCGCGTGCAGGCTTGCGCCAGCGTTTCGATGGTGGCGATCAGCGCAGGCGGGCGCCTGGCCATCCACTGGCCCAGGTCAATGCGTGTCATGTGTTTTCCCCCTCCATCGTGCGGGCGCTCGCAGCGCGGCCCGCATCGGTCTTGTCGGCCGCCGCGGAAACGGCGAACACGCGGCTGGCGCGGATGTCGGCTTCCGCGATGGTGCACAGTTCGTCGAGACCCAACTCGCGGTGGCGATCCGCGAACAGGCGGCTGGCCTGGCGCAGCCGCGCGCGGTCGAGCGCGTTGCGCACGCTGCGCGCGTTGGCGAAATGCGGCTGCGCGATGCGGCGATCCAGGTAGCGGGCAAAGGCATCCTGCGCGCCATCACCGAAGCGGTAGTTCTGCGCGCCCAGCATCTTCTGGGCGATCTGCATCAGCTCGCCGGCGCTGTAGTCGGGGAAGTCGAGGTGGTGCGCGATGCGGCTGCTCAGGCCGGGGTTGGACTGGAAGAACGTGTCCATACGATCCTTGTACCCGGCCAGGATCACCACCAGGTCGTCGCGCTGGTTCTCCATCACCTGCAGCAGGATCTCGATCGCCTCCTGGCCGTAGTCGCGCTCGTTCTCGGGGCGGTACAGGTAGTACGCCTCGTCGATGAACAGCACGCCGCCCATCGCTTTCTTCAGCACTTCGCGCGTTTTCGGCGCCGTGTGCCCGATGTACTGGCCGACCAGGTCGTCGCGCGTCACGGCAACCAGGTGGCCTTTGCGCACGTAGCCCAGCCGGTGCAGGATCTGGGCCATGCGCATTGCCACCGTCGTCTTGCCGGTGCCCGGATTGCCGGTGAAGCTCATGTGCAGCGACGGCGACTGGGCCGCCAGCCCGAGGTTCAGGCGCAGCTTGTCGATCACCAGCAGCGCGGCGATGTCGCGGATGCGCTGCTTGACCGGTGCCAGCCCGATCAGGTCGCGGTCGAGCTCGTCGAGCACTGCCTCGACCTGGCTGCTGGCCAGCACCTCGGCGACGGTGCGCGGCAGCGGCGCATCGTGCGCGGCCGCGCCCGCAGCCGTGCCGCCCGCAGTGCTCTGCGGTGGGCGCTCTCCGGCGGGAGTGGTGCCGGGGATGTTGTAGAGCGGGGCGCTCATGGGATCGGCCCGGTTCGCTGCGCTCGATGTAGCGGCCCGCTCAGC
The DNA here is from genome assembly GCA_964494665.1 of uncultured Limnobacter sp. GTDB lineage: Bacteria > Pseudomonadota > Gammaproteobacteria > Burkholderiales > Burkholderiaceae_E > Zeimonas. The sequence continues at coordinate 1,299 of CAZBTE010000145.1, read as the reverse complement.
GGTGCGCGCGGCCGTTCGGTGCAGCAGGCTGCGTACGCAGCGCGTAGCGCTGCATGCGCCCGGCCGCTTCGACGCGTTCGAGCGTGAAGTCGGGCTCGTTCTTCGGACGGTTGACGATGAAGCTCATCGCAATCGACTCCACGCCGCGCGTGGAGTCGAACGCCAGCATCCGGATGTAGCGCTCGGGAAAGGCCTCGCGGCACCCTTCCAGCTCCATCATCACGCCGGCCGCGTCGCGCAGGTCGAACATCGGATGGCCGTACATTTCCCAGTAGGTGTTGCGCGGGTGCGGGTCGTCGGTGTACTCGATGCTCCACGCATAGCCCTTGCGCAGCCCGTACTCCACCTGCAGCGCGATCTCCTTGTCGGTGAGGTCGGGCAGGAAGCTGAACTGTCCCTGGGTGATGCGGCCGGTCGGGTTGTTCATCATGATTTCGGTGCTCCCGGAATGTGTTGGCGTGTCAGGCGGTGGCCGGCGTCGCAACGTAATCGCTGCTGTCGGTGGAGGCGTAGTCGAAGGTCACGTCCTTCCAGGTGTCGAGCGCGGCCTTCAGCGGGCCGCAGTGCGCCGCCGCCTGTTGCAGGATGGCCGGGCCTTCGGTGCGGATGTCGCGCCCCTCGTTGCGCGCCTTGACCATCGCCTCGAGCGCGACCCGGTTGGCGACCGCACCCGCCTGGATTCCCTGCGGATGGCCGATCGTGCCGCCGCCGAACTGCAGCACGACGTCGTCGCCGAACAGGTCGATCAGCTGGTGCATCTGGCCGGCATGGATGCCGCCGGAGGCCACCGGCATCACCTTGCGCAGGCCGGCCCAGTCCTGGTCGAAGTAGATCCCGCGCGGCAGGTCCTGGCGCGTGACGTCGTCGCGGCACACGTTGTAGTAGCCCTGCACGGTGAGCGGGTCGCCCTCGAGCTTGCCGACCGCGGTGCCGGTGTGCAGGTGGTCGACGCCGGCCAGGCGCAGCCACTTGGTGATCACGCGGAAGCTCACGCCGTGGCTCTTCTGCCGCGTGTAGGTGCTGTGGCCCGCGCGGTGCATGTGCAGGATCATGTCGTTCCTGCGGCACCAGTTCGCCATCGACTGGATCGCGGTGTAGCCGATCACCAGGTCGATCATCACGATGACCGAGCCGAGCTCCTTCGCGAACTCGGCGCGCTCGTACATGTCCTCCATGGTGGCGGCGGTCACGTTCAGGTAGCTGCCTTTCACCTCGCCGGTGGCAGCGCTCGCCTTGTTGACCGCCTCCATCACGTACAGGAAGCGGTCGCGCCAGTGCATGAAGGGCTGCGAGTTGATG
>CAZBTE010000144.1:0-6336 GCA_964494665.1 uncultured Limnobacter sp. | reverse complement strand
CATCAAACGCCACTACTGTATGGGCGCAGGCGTCACCGCGATCACCAATTCCAGCGCATGGCGCACCGACGCGCGCCGCACCTCATCGCGGTCGCCAGCGAAGCGCATCACTTGCGCCTGCGTCGCGACGCCGTCAGTGCCCCGCAACGCACAGGCGAACCACACGGTGCCGACCGGCTTGCCCGGCGTGCCGCCATCCGGCCCGGCGATGCCGCTGGTCGCGACCGCAATCCCGGCGCCGGTGCGCCGCAAGGCGCCCTCCGCCATCGCACGCACGACCGCCTCGCTCACCGCCCCTTGCGCGGCGAGCAGCGCCGCGGGAACGCCGAGGTCGCGCTGCTTCGCCTCATTGGAATAAGTGACGTAACCGCTGTCGAACCAGGCGGAACTGCCCGGCACGTCGGTGATCGCCTTGGCGATCCAGCCGGCGGTGCAGGACTCGGCGGTCGCCAGCCGCCACCCGGCCGCGAGCAGCCGCCTGCCGGCAGCCTGAGCAAGTTCCACCAGCCCTGCGTCACGGTTCATGGCCGGCCAAGGCTAACCGATCGGGCCGCTGCATTAGTATGGCCGGCGACTACCCACCGGACCGACCCCCGTGACCGAAAGCTCCTGCGTCCTGCGCCTGACCTGCCCGAACCGGGCCGGCATCGTCGCCGCCGTGTCGACCTTCCTGTTCGAGAACGGCTGCAACATCCTCGATGCGCAGCAGTTCGACGACACCCAGTCGGGCCTCTTCTTCTCGCGCATCGTCTTCAATCCGGTCGACGCGGGAGGCGCGCCGCCGCTCGAGGCGCTGCGTGAACGCTTCGGCGTGCTCGCCCGGGGCTTTGCGATGGACTGGTCGATCGAGGACCGCACCCGGCGCGCGCGCGTGCTGCTGCTCGCCTCGAAGCAGGACCATTGCCTTGCGGACCTGCTGTATCGCTGGCACACCGGCGAGCTGGCGATGGAGGTGGTGGGCATCGTCGCGAATCATCCACGCGAAACCTACGCGCACCTGAGCTTCGGCGGGCTGCCCTTCCACTACCTGCCGGTGACGCCGGCGACCCGGGCGCAGCAGGAGGCGCAGCTCGAGCGGATCATCGAGTCGAGCGCGGCCGACCTCGTCGTGCTGGCGCGCTACATGCAGATCCTCTCGGGCGCGCTGGCGCAGCGGCTCGCCGGCCGCTGCATCAACATCCACCACAGCTTCCTGCCGAGCTTCAAGGGCGCGCGGCCCTACCACCAGGCCTACGAGCGCGGCGTGAAGGTGATCGGCGCGACGGCGCACTACGTCACCGCCGACCTTGACGAGGGTCCGATCATCGAGCAGGACGTCGAGCGCGTGACGCACAGCGACGGCCCGGAGGACCTGGCGCGCCACGGCCGCGATATCGAACGGCGCGTGCTGGCACGCGCCGTCCGCAGTCACCTCGAGGGCCGCGTGATCATCAACGGCCGGCGCACGATCGTCTTCAGAAACTGAAGGTGACCGACGCCGAGAACGTCGTGCCGATGTCGTAGCGGTTGAAGTAGACGTGGTTGCCGCCGCGCTCCTGGAACTCTTCGTAGTCCTGGCCGAAGATGTTGCGGGCCTCGAGCTTGAGCTCCAGGTCGCGGTCGAACAGCGTGAAGCTCTCGCGCGCCACCAGGTCCACGCGCAGGCCGGGCGATTCGTAGATGTCCGGCAGGCCCGAGGGGCCGCGGCTCGTGACCCGGTCGCTGGCGTAGGACAGCAGGATCGTCTGCTGCGACAGCCCGCCCAGCTTCTCGAGGCCGAGCTGCAGGTTCACGATGTGGTCCGACTGGCCCGTGAGCGGGCTGCCGTCGACGAAGAAGTTGGTCGCCGGCTGGGTCGCGGTGCCGTACACGCTCACCGTGTCGCCCGGCTTCAGGATGATCTCCGAGCTGGTCCAGGTGTAGTTGCCGATCACCACGGCGCGCCGCTCGCCGAGGAAGCCGTCGCCGAAACGCTCATCGAGCGGGAAGTACTTCTGCACTTCCAGTTCCGCGCCGTAGAGCCGGGCGGCCGGCGCGTTGGCGAAGCTGGTTTCCGGGGTGTTGTCGTTGAACCCGGTGAACTGCTCGATCGGCTTGTCGATGTCCTTGAAGAAGGCGGCGACCGAGAAGCGCTGCTCCGGCGCGTAGTACCACTCGTAGCGCGCCTCGGCATTGAAGAACTCGCTGTCGATCAGCAGCGGATTGCCGCGATAGGTGCGGTTCGCCTCGGGGTCGTAGTAGCGCTGGAACATCAGCTCGCGAAACTGCGGCCGCGCGATCGTCTGCGAGGCGTGCAGCCGCATCTGCATGTTGTCGCGGAACTTCCAGGTCAGCGTCGCGGCCGGCAGGACGTAGTCGTCCTCGAGGTGGGTCGCGGCGCCAGAATTGGTCAGGGTGCTGAACACCTGCACCGGCCGGACATCCTGCTCGCCCTTCTCGTAGCGTGCGCCGAGGCTCAGCTCCAGCGTGTCGCTGAAGCCCGCCTGGGCCTGCAGGTAGGCCGCCTCGGTGCGCAGCGAGGCCGCGAACGCCGGATCGCTTTCGGTCATCTCGATCAGGCCGATGTCGTAGAAATCGATGATGTTCGGGCCCAGCAGCAGGTCGGGCCGCAGCATCGCGACGCCGCTCGGGAAGTTGGACGGCGCCACGATCTGGAACGCGCGCCGCGTGGAATCGCGCTGCGTGTCGGTGATGTCGAAGCCGGCCGAAAGCACCATGCGCGGCAGCACCTGCCAGCTGGCATCCACGCCGGCCGACCACTGGTCCTCCGTGAGGTCGGAGAACGCGATCTCGGCAAAGCCGGTCTGGCCGTTGTCGAGGCGATTCAGGTAGTACTCGCCGTAAGGGCTGCCGGGCTGGTTGGTGCGCACGTAGCCGATGCCGAGCTCGTAGGGCGCCTCGCGCTGCGAGGTCGAATACGAGGTCCGGCCGCTCAGCTTCACCGGATCGAGGTTGAAGCTGCCGGTCAGCTGCGTGCTCAGCAATTCGCGTTCGTACCAGCCGGTGGTCTGCTCGTGGAAGTCCTGGCCGAGCGCCTGGTTGTTCTGCTTGCCTTCCGCGAGGCTCGAGCGCTTCAGCGTGTCGTGGATATAGAGGTTGGTCCAGCGCGCGGTGTGGCCGTCGCCGAATTCGTAGCCGAAGCCGAGCAGCGCGTTGGCGACGACGTGGTTCTCGGTCGAAACGCGCCGATAGTCGTGGTCGACCTGCGTGAGGTCCTGGCTCGCCGGGGACTGCTCGGTATTGTCGCGCGTGCGCCAGTCGCTGCTGAAGCCGGCGGTGGCGATGACACCCAGCTCGGACTCGCCGATCGCCCAGGTGTTGCCCGCGGTGAGCGAGCCGGTGTAGTTCGGATCGACCTTGTCGATTTTCTGGACGAGGCCGTTGCTGCGACCCACGAACTGGCCGGCGATCAGGCCCGAGTCCACGTTGCCCGAGCTCAGGCGCTGGCCGCTCGCGAAGAAATCCTGCAGTGCCGCCGGCACGTCGCGGTTGCCGTAACCGGTCCAGTCGTATTTGTTGCCCCAGTAGTCGTAGCCGAGCTGGCCGGTGGTTTCCGTATTGCCGCTGATGCCGACATTGGCGTCGAAGAACGGCACCTTCGGGATGGCCAGCGTGGTCAGGTTGATCACGCCGCCGCCGAACTCGCCGGGGAAGTTGGGCGAGTAGGTCTTCTGCACCAGCGACGAGGCCATCAGGTCCGTCGGGAACAGGTTGAGCGGCACGGCGCGGCGCATGGGCTCCGGGCTCGGCAGCGGCAGGCCGTTCAACAGCGCGAGCGAATAGCGATCGCCGAGCCCGCGCACGTACACGAAGCCGTCGCCGACCACGCTCAGGCCGGTCACGCGCCCGAGGGCGCCGGCGATGTCGCCCTCGCCCGTGCGCGCGATGTCATCCTGCGACAGCAGCGTGATGACCTGGGTCGTTTCCCGCTGCACGTTGCGCTCGCGGCGCCCGAGCATGACCACCTCGGGCAACCCGCCGGCCACCTCGACGTCGGCCACTTCCAGTTCGTCGACGACTTCTTCGTCGACGACTGGCTCGTCGACCGGCTCCTGGGCGAGAGCCGGGGTGGATGCCGCCGCCGCGGCGAGCAGCAATGCCCAGGTGCTTGTCTTGTTCATCTTACGGGGCGATCGCCGGCAGCGAGGTGCACGACGTGCTGGTGGTGCCGAAGTTCGCGGTGGCCGAGTTGCAGGTCCAGCCCGCGTACCAGGTGTCGTTGGCGTCGCGGACCGCGCCGACATAGTCGGTGGCCTCGAACGCGGCATCGATCACGGTCGGGTCGGTGGCGACCACGGCGCTCTCGTTGGCGCCGTTGATGAACGTGCCGGTCAGCGACGACGTGAACGAGGCATCGTTGTTGGCGCCCGCGGCGAACACGTCCGCCACCTGCTGGGCCGTCACGCCGCTCGAGCCGACGAACTGCGGATCCGCGCACTGCATGACCACGGACTGGAAGTCCGGCGGCCCGAGCTTCCCGTTGGCCGCATCGGCGGTGAGGATATTGGTGCCGTGCAGGCGCAGGCAGGCCATCGGGCTGGTCACCACGCCGTTGACGAGGCTCGAGTCGGACTTGCCGCGGAACAGCATCGCCGCGTTGTTGCCGGTGGCGGGATTGCGATGCACGAACGTGAAGTTCGCGATCTTCATGTGGGTGCGCGGCTGGTTGTCCTCGAGCGCATTGGCGGAGTCGAGCTCGATGATCGAGTCCGCGGCGCCCGAATTCTTCTGCACGGCGATCACGTACTGCAGCGTGCCCTGGTAGCCGGTATCGAGGTCGATGCTGTCGTCGTCCGCGCCGGTCACCACGACGTGGCGCATGTGCACGCGGCCGCCGAAGTTCTCGAAGCCGTCGTCCGAGCTGTTGTGCGACTGGAAGTTGTTGATGGTCGTGCTGCTGCCCACGCCGCCGAGGGTCAGGGCCTGCAGTTCGTTGTTGCCCGAGAGGACATATCCCGAGTAGCGGATCTGCACGTAGCTGACGGTGCCGCTGTTGTCGTCCGGCGTGGCGCCGCCGAAGTACGCGGGGTCCACGGCGCCTTCGGTCTGGCGCTCGCAGTCGACCGAGCCCGGGGGCGCGCCCGGGGCCACGGTGCAGTCGGTGATCGGCGCGCGGCCGAGCAGCACGACGCCGCCCCACTGGCCCTGCGAGTCATCGGTCACGAGCCCGAGGACGTTGTCGCGGCTGGTGAATATGATCGGCTGGGTCGCGGTGCCGGCGGCATGCAGGCGATTGCCGCGATTGACGGCGAGCCACGACACGCCGCTGGTCGCGAAGACCACGACGCCCGGCTGGATCGTCAGTACGATGGGCGCGTCCGCCGTCGGCGCAGCGCCGCGGTCCGTGCCGACATCGACGCGACCGTCGAGGGCGTAGAGCAGGCCGGGAATGCGGTTCAGCGTGATGCTGGCATTGATCCGGCTCGGCAGCGCGCAGACACGATAGGTGCCGGTCGGACCGGTGATGGTACCGTCGTCACGCAGGCCCTGCGGATCGGCGATGGTCGGGCAGCCGGCTGCGGGCTCGACCGGATCGGGATCGGTCGGATCCGGATCGGTGGGAGGCGTAGTCGACGGAGGATTGACGATCGTGACATTGCCGCTGCTGCCGGCCGAGGAAATCTCGTCGGCACCGCAGCCCGCGAGAGCCACGGCCAGGGCACCCGCAATGATCCAGTTGGAAACCTTCATCGAAACCGCCTCCGGAAAGGGACACCAGTAGAGTCCGCGCAGTGTCGGGCGGTTGTGTTTCACTTGTAGGTCGCGAATATTTCAGTTTCGTTGCATTCCAGGACTGTCACCCATTGGAAACGAAGGACGCAGGCACCCTCGCCGCCCACACGCCGATGATGCAGCAGTACCTGCGCATCAAGGCGCAGTACCCCGATGTGCTGCTCTTCTATCGCATGGGCGATTTCTACGAGCTGTTCTTTGACGACGCGCGTCGCGCCGCTGCCCTGCTCGACATCACGCTGACCGCGCGCGGCCAGTCGGCCGGCGCACCGATCCCGATGGCGGGCGTGCCGTACCACAGCGTCGATGGCTACCTGGCGCGCCTCGTGCGCAAGGGCGAATCGGTCGCGATCTGCGAGCAGATCGGTGATCCGGCGAAATCGAAGGGCCCGGTCGAGCGCCAGGTCGTGCGCGTCGTCACGCCCGGCACCATCACCGACGAGGCCCTGCTCGAGGACCGGCGCGACACGCTGCTCGCGGCCGTCGCATTTGACGCACAAGCGCGCGCGGGCGCCGGTGCCGGCCCGGGCGAGGGTGGGCGCTTCGGGCTCGCATGGCTCGATCTCGGTGCCGGGCTCTTGCCGGTGTTGCAGGGCGAGGGCGCAAGTGCGCTGGCCGTCTAGA
>CAZBTE010000143.1:0-6396 GCA_964494665.1 uncultured Limnobacter sp. | reverse complement strand
GTGGCCTACAAGATCATCACCAACCTGGTGATGTTGCCGGTGTGCGCGTCCTACGTGCGCTTCGACGACACCTACGTCGCCCGCATGAAGCGGCTGCGGGACCGTCGCGAGCGCGCGATGGCGACGCTGGGACGCGTGGCCGAGACACGCAACGCGGCCATCGGCACGCTGGTCTGCGCGGCGCTGTTCGCCGTTGCCTTCGTGCAGAGCCAGAGCCGCCACGTCGGCCACCTCGAGTCCGGCGCGCCCGAGTTGCGCCCCGATTCGCGCTACAACCTCGATGCCGCGTCGATCGTGAAGAGCTTCGACCTGGGGCTGGACGTGCTCACCGTGGTGTTCGAGACGCCCAAGGACGGCTGCTACGACACCGCGGTGATGGCGCACATCGACCAGTTCGCCTGGCAGATGCAGAACGTCCCGGGCGTGATCTCGGTCGCCTCGGTCGCACAGCTGGCCAAGCAGGCCTACGCGGGCACCAACGAGGGACACCCGAAGTGGACCGCACTGGCCGCCGACGAGCGCTCGCTCGCCAACTCGGTGGGGCTGATTCCCGAGGGCACCGGCCTGTTCAATCCGGGCTGCACGGTGCTGCCGGTCAACATCTACCTGACCGACCACAAGGCGAGCACCGTCAAGGAAGTGATTGCCGCGGTGCGCGAGTTGCGCGACGGCGAGCGCATGGACGGCGTCGCGCTGCGCCTGGCGAGCGGCAACGTCGGCGTGCAGGCGGCCACCAACGAGGTGCTCGAAACCACCGAGTTGCCGATGATGCTGTGGGTCTACGCGACCATCCTGGCACTGGTGTTCCTCACCTACCGCGACTGGCGCGCGATGATCGCCTGCTGCCTGCCGCTGACGCTGGCGACCTTCCTCGGCTACTGGTTCATGAAGGAGCTCGACATCGGCCTGACGGTGGCCACGCTGCCGGTGATGGTACTGGCCGTGGGCATCGGCGTGGACTACGCGTTCTACATCTACAACCGGCTGCAGCTGCACCTGGCGCAGGGCGCCAACATCGTCGTTTCCTTCAAGCAGGCGTTGATGGAGACCGGCATTGCGACCATCTTCACCGCAATCACACTGTCGGTCGGAGTTGCCACCTGGTCGTTCTCGGACCTGAAGTTCCAGGCCGACATGGGCATGCTGCTGACCTTCATGTTCATGGTGAACATGATCATGGCGATCACGCTGCTGCCGGCGCTGGCAGTGATGATCGATGTGCTGGTGCCGCGCCGCCGTCCGGTCCGCGCGCCGTTCCTGGTGCACTGATGCCGTCCGCCGATTCCGTACATCGCCAACCGGGTGCCGCATGTTCGAACACCTGATCGCGCGCCTCTCCACCGAACCGCCTGCGCCGCCGTCCGCCGGGCGCATCGAGCGGCGCCAGCTGGCGGTCGCGGCGTTGCTGGCCGAAGCGGTGCACGCCGACCGGCACGCCGACGCCGCCGAGCGAGAGGCGGTGGTATCGCTGCTCGGCGCGCAGTTCGGACTCCCGGAAGAAGAGGCCGCGCACCTCGCGGCGCTCGCAGAAGGACAGTTCGCGGCGGCGCTGGACGACTGGATCTTCGCCAACGCCGTGCGTCGCGGCTTCGATCACGACGAGCGGGTCGAAGTGCTGGGGATGATCTGGGAAGTGGTCTACAGCGACGGCCGCCTCGCAGCCTTCGAGATGGATCTGCTGCAGCGCCTGTCGGATGCACTGGGCGTCGATCCCGCGTCCGCCGAGGCGGCGCGCGCCCGCGCGTTCGCGCGCACCGGCCTGCGCGATCCGGATACGGAGCCTGACGCATGAGCCGGCGCCTGCTCGTCGCGCTGCTTGCGGGCATCGCCGCGCTCGGCGCGGCGCACTCTGTCGCCGTGTCGCCCGGCACCGACACAGGCGCCGGCCCCGGCGTCGGCGTGGCAACGCAGCAGCACGCGTCGAGAGTGCGCCATCCGGAACGCGCACCGCTGCTTGCCGCCGCGCGCGCCGGATCACGGCTGGTGGCCGTCGGCGATTTCGGCACCATCCTGCTGTCGGACGACGAGGGAAGCAGCTGGCGCCAGGCGGCCTCGGTGCCCACGCGCGTGACGCTCACGGCGCTGCACTTCCTGGACGCGCGCCGCGGCTGGGCGGTCGGTCACGCCGGCATCGTGCTCGCTACCGAGGACGGCGGCGAGCGCTGGCGCGTCGCCCACCGTGCCGGTGCCGACGCGGCCCTGTTCTCGGTGCGCTTCGCCGACGCACAGCGGGGCCTCGTCGTGGGCGCCTTCGGCGCGGCACTGGCCACCGACGACGGGGGCCAGACGTGGCACGAGTTCGCCGTCGGCGAAGGCGAATTCTCCGATCGCCACCTCTATCACCTGTTCGGCGACCCGGCCGGTGCCACCTGGATCGCCGCCGAGAGCGGCGTGGTCTACCGCTCCACCGACGGGCGCGAGTTCAAGGCGATCAGCCTGCCCTACCGGGGCTCGATCTGGGGGGGCCTGGCGTTGCCCGACGGCACCGTGCTGGTCTGGGGCATGGGCGGGCGCGTGCTGCGCAGCACCGACGATGGCGCATCGTGGCGCGAGATCGACACCGGCACCGACAACCCGCTCACCGCCGGCCTGGCGCTGCCCGATGGACGCGTCGTGATCGTCGGGCTCGGCGGCAGCGTGCTCGCCAGCGACGATCGGGGCGCCAGTTTCGACGCCGAGATCCGGTCCGACCGGCTGTCGTATACCGCGGCCATCGAGGCACGCGGCGCGCCGCTGCTGCTGAGCCTGTCGGGCATCGCGGGCGCGCGATGACGCGGCCGCCTCGCACGCTTGCCGCGTCGTGCCTGCTGGCCGCAGCGGTTCTCGCAGCCGCGCTGTTCGGCTCGGCTCCCGCGTCGGCCAGTGGTCGCGCGTCAGCGGGTGGTGCGCAGTCCGCCAGAGCGGCAACCGCCGACGCCGGCGCACCGGCCGCTCCGGGGCAGTCGGCCGCCACGCTGTACGCGCTGAACTGCATGGGTTGCCATCCGCCGCCACGCACGCCGGACGCCGAGCGCGGACCGCTGCGCGGCGAGTTCTACCACACGCCGCTCGGTCGCAACTTCTTCATCCGCGTGCCGCAGGACGGCAAGCGCGTGCTCGACGCGCGGCAGGAGGCGCGCCTGCACGCCGAAATCCTGACGTGGAAGCGAAGCTGCGCCGCCATCCTTCAGGACGCGCCCGACGTCAACTACAGCGGCGAGCGCTTCGTGAAATGAACGCGCGGTCGATCCTGCGGCGCGTCGCCCCGGGTGCCGTGCTCGCCACAGGCATCCTCGTCGCTTCGACGGTCGGCGCCGGCGAGTTGCAGCCGCTGACGCCGCGCCCGGCCGCCGACCCTGCCCTGCTCGAACTGGGCCGGCACCTGTTCCACGAGCCGCGCCTGTCGGGCGACGGCAGCCGCAGCTGCGCCACCTGCCACGCGCCCGCACGCGGCTTCGCCGACGGCGAGGCGCTGTCGGCCGGCTACAACCAGTCGGGGCACTTTCGCAACACGCCCGGCCTGGTGGGACTGCGGCTGAAGTCGCACCTGACCTGGGACGGCCGTTACGGCGCCGACGCGCTGCCGCAACTGGTCGGGGAGATGCTGACTTCGCCGTTCACGATGAACGGCGATCCGGGCATCATCGTCGAACGCGTGCGCCAGCTGCCGCGGCTGCTGCAGTTGTGGCAGCGCGCGTTCGGCGCGAGCACGTTGCCGCGCTTCGACGGCATCGCGCTGGCGATCGCTGCGTGGTCGGCCTCGCACGACGGCGGCGAAACCGCGGTCGACGCAGCCCTGCGCGGCCGGGCGGACGCGCTGTCGCCACTGGCGGCAGAAGGATTGCGCCTGTTCACGGGCAAGGCCGGCTGCGCGCGCTGCCACCACGGACCGGCGTTCTCCGACGGCCTGGCGCACCGGCTGGGCATCCCCGAACACCCCGCGATCCTGGGCGATCCGGAACGCACGGTCGCGCTGTTGCATCACCACGCCAGCCACGGTTCGCCCGAACCGATGGCCGAGCGCAGCGACACCGGCGTGCACGCGCTCACGCGACGCGCCGGCGACCGCGGCCGCTTCGTCACCCCCGGACTGCGCGGCGTCGCGCACACGGCGCCCTACATGCACAACGGCACGCTGCCCGATCTCGCCGCGGTGATTGCGTTCTACGACCGGGGCGGCGGGCGCGGCGCAATGACGAAGCCGCTCGGGCTGGAAGAGCGAGAACGCGCGGCGCTGATCGCGTTCCTCGAGGCGTTGTCGCCCGAACAGCGCGTGGCGCCCGAGCCACCGGCATTCGACTACGGCACGCAGGCGGGATCGGGCCGATGATGCGACGCCTCGCCGCTGCGCTATCGGCGCCGGTCGCCGTGCTGGCGCCGGTCGTTGCGCTGCTTGCGCTGGCCGCCACGATGCTGGCGCTGGCCGCCGGAGCGGCGCCGGCCACCTCCCCACAGGTGCCACTGCCGCTGGGACCGCTTCCGCCGGTACCGGTGCCCGCCGACAATCCGATGAGCGCGGCCAAGGTCGACCTGGGCCGACTGCTGTTCTTCGACGCACGGCTGTCGGGCAACGGGTCGACCTCGTGCGCGTCGTGCCACGTCGCCCAGATGGGCTGGACCCACCAGGATCCGCTCGCGCCCGGCTACCCCGGGCACCGCCTGTGGCGCAACAACCCCACGGTGCTCAACGCGGCGCACTTCCGGCGCCTGATGTGGGACGGCAGCCTCGACCGCCTCGAAGTGCAGGCGCGCTCGGCGATGCAGGCGCCGGTGGAGGGCAACGGCAAGGCCGGCATCGTCGAGATGCGCCTGCGCCTGGTGCCGGAGTACGTCGACCGCTTCCGCGACGTGTTCGGGACCGAGTGGCCGCAACTCGAACACGCGTGGCAGGCGATCGCGGCCTTCGAGCGCACGCTGGTATCCGACCCGCGCCGCGTGCCGTTCGACCGCTTCGCCGCCGGCGACACGAAGTCGCTGTCGGCCGAGGCACAGCGCGGCTACGCACTGTTCACCGGCAAGGCCGGCTGCATCGCCTGCCATTACGGCGCGCTCGCGAGCGACGAGCAGTATCACGCGCTCGGCGTGCCGCGCCAGTCGCTGTTCGATTCCAGCGCGCTGGTGCAGATCGCGGTGCGCTGGCAGAACGCCCAGCGCGATGCGCCGCGCGCGCTGTATCGCGGCGGCGACGAAGACCTCGGTCGCTACTACCGTACGCGCGACCCCGCCGACATCGGCAAGTTCCGCACGCCGTCGCTGCGCGAACTGCGCTACACCGCGCCGTACATGCACAACGGCGCGTTCGCGACGCTGCAGCAAGTGGTCGAGTTCTTCGATCGCGGTGGCGGCGACACGCCCAACAAGTCGCCGCTGCTGCGCCCGCTCGGTCTCACCGCCGGCGAGAAGCGCGACCTGGTCGTGTTCCTCGAATCGCTCAGCATGGACGAGCCGCTCCTTGTCGAGACGCCTGCGTTGCCCCCGATGCTGCCGCTGGTCGAGATTGCGCCCGCCGTGGGCGACACCACGGGGAACGCCCGATGACACGCGACGAAAGGCACGCGACGCCCGCTGCGGGACGCCTGTGGAACCGCTTCGTGATGAGTCGTCGCGGCTGGTGGCTGCCGCTGCTGGTGGTGCTCGCCATCGGCGTCGGCAGCATGCTCTACATGGGCACGCGCACCTACCTCGACGCGCCGCCGATCGCCGACTTCGTCGACGAGCGCGGCGCCACCGTGGTGGCGGCCGACGCGATCACGCGGGGCCAGGCGGTGTTCCTGAAGTACGGGCTGATGAACTACGGCAGCATGTTCGGCGACGGTGCCGGACGCGGCCCGGATTTCACCGCCGACGCACTGCACCGGATGGCGCGCGCGATGCGCGACCACCACGCCTCGGTCGACGGCGTCGACGCCGACTCGGCGCTGGCGATCACGCAGCGGGAGATCCGGCGCAACCGCCACGACCCGGTCGCCGACGTCGTGACGGTCGGTGCGGCGCAGGCCTACGCCGCACGCGAGATCGAGCGCAGCGTCGCCGCGATGTTTCGCGGCGAGGGCAGCGAAGCCTTCCATCCGGCCGGGTACATCACCGACGAGGCCGAGTTGCGCGACCTCGCGGCGTTCTTCTTCTGGGGCGCGTGGGTGTGCGGCGCCGAACGCCCGGGCAAGTCGTACAGCTACACGCACAACTGGCCGTACGACGAGCTGGCTGGCAACCGGCCCAGTCCGCAGGTGCTGCTGTGGAGCGTGATCGCGGTGCTGGTGCTGCTGGCGGCGCTGGGCGCGGTGCTGTTCCTGTACGGCCGCTATTCGTCGATCGCCGGATGGCGGCCTGCGCGCAGCGCGGGCCCGGCGCCAGCGGTGGCCGGCACGGGCACCGACGCGGGCGCACCGGACTCCGGCGTGCGCATGCGCGCCGGTG
>CAZBTE010000142.1:5095-6403 GCA_964494665.1 uncultured Limnobacter sp. | reverse complement strand
ACGTCGAGCGAGACGTCCTGCACGACCTTGCGGCCGTGATACGCCTTCATCAGGTTGCGCACCGTCAGCCGGCTGTCGCCGGACACGGCGGCTCGCGCCGCGGGATCCGTCATTGGCGCGCCGCGCCCCCGGGCTTCGGTGCAAGCTGTTCGGCAGGCGTGAGCGGCGCAGGCGCGCCCGGCGCGCCGCCGGAGGGGTTCTCGTCGCGCGGCTGGATGATCACGCGAACCCGACCGCTCGGGTTCTCCGGCGAGGTGCCCGTGCCGCGCGCGCCTTCGACGGTGAAGAAGTCGTTGCGGCTCTCGTAGAGGATCTCGCTGCCGTGCACCTCGTCGAGCACGCGTTCCTTCTCGGTGCGGCGCATGGTTGCCTGTTGCTGCAGGTGAAACGTCTCGGCCTTGCCGTCGTAGTCGATGCGCCGCGCCTGGCCCTCCACGTACTGGTCCACGCCCTCGCGCTTTTGCCTGAAGAAGGCGAGGTTGCCGGTGGCGGTGCCGTACTGGTGGCCCTCGGGATCCTGGCGCACCACCAGCCGGTCGGCACGGATCAGGATCGTTCCCTTGGTCAGCACCACGTTGCCGGTGAACACGTTGGTCTGCTTCAGGTCGTCGTACTGCATCCGGTCGGCTTCGACGTTGATCGGCTTGTTGCGATCGGCGCGCTCCGCGGCGGCCGGTGCGCACGCAACCAGCAACAGCACGGCCAGCGCCGCAGCGCAGGACGGGAACGGGCGAAGGCCGGGGAATGCGCGCATGGTCAGGGAGAAGGCTGCGGCGGCTGCCACGTGAGGTGTACCCGGGAATCGACCGTCAGCGAGCGGGCCGCATTATTGAATTCCATTCCGACGCCCGTCAAGACCGACTGGCCGCGCTCGATGCGCACCGGCAGGTCGGTGCGCGCGACCTCGGTTTCGCTGTAGACCGTCACGGATTCGGTGCGGATCGTCATGGTGGGCTCGGTCGGCGTCTGCTTGCGCACCAGCACGACGTTGCCTTCGAGCAGCGTCTCCTCGCCGGCTGCGCTCGAACGCCCGCGGTCGGCGCGCACCGTGACACGCGGTTTCTCGGGGTCCAGGCTCACCAGCACCGGCATTTCGTAGGCGGTCGAGTCGTTGTCGGGAAAGTGCAGCATGCGCTCGGCGGAGATCCGGAACACCGGCTCGCCATCGGTGTTGATGCGCGTGAAGACGGCGTTCTCCACGAAGTAGTCGGGCTCGTGGGCGACAGTGCGCACGACGTCGGAGGCCGAACCGCGCAGCGAGACCTGCGCCAGGTAGTAGGAGCCACCGGCCAGCGCCAGCAGCAGGAT
>CAZBTE010000142.1:0-5085 GCA_964494665.1 uncultured Limnobacter sp. | reverse complement strand
GATCGCCGACAGCGTCGCGGCAAGCCGGTCGTACAGGCGCGGTTTCATGGCTGGCCGCCCGCGTAACGGGCGAGCGCCGCGTCGAGCAGGCCCTGGCTGCGCAGCACGAACTCGGCGAACTCGCGTACCGCGCCGCGTCCGGCCGGCGCGTGCGAGACCCAGTGCGCGCGGTCACGCACCGCGGTTGGTGCATCGGCGACGCTCGCTGCCAGTCCGGCCAGGGCCATCGCGCGCAGATCGGGCCAGTCGTCGCCGACGAACGCCGACTGGCGCGCCTGCAGGCCGAAATGCCCGCACAGTTCGGCGAGCACCGCGGCCTTGTCGCGCGCGCCCTGGCGCACCTCGTCGAACTTCAGTTCCGATGCGCGCACTTCCACGATGGCCGAGCGCCGGGCGGTGATGAGCGCCAGCTTCAGCCCCGCTTCGCGCAGCAGCGTCAGGCCGAAACCGTCGCGCACCGAGAACGCCTTCATCGTCTCGCCCGTCGGACCGATGAACAGCCGGCCGTCGGTGAGGGTGCCGTCCACGTCGAGCGCAACCAGCCGCACGGCGGCCGCGCGGCGGACGGCGTCGGCGTGAGCGCCCATTCAGACGACCTTTGCCGCCAGCAGGTCGTGGATGTGCAGCGCGCCGACCAGTGAGCCGTTTTCGTCGACGACCAGCAACTGGTTGATGCGCCGCTCTTCCATGATCCGCACCGCTTCGGCGGCCAGCGACTGGCCCTCGATCGTCGCGGGCGTGCGCGTCATGACCTCGTCGATCGCCAGGCCGCGCAGGTCTCGCCCCTGCTCGATCAGCCGGCGCAGGTCGCCGTCGGTGAACACGCCCGCGAGCCGTCCGTCGGTGGCGATGATCGCGGTGATGCCCATGCGCTTGCGCGTGATCTCGAGCAGCGCGTCGACCAGCCGCGCGCCTGCGCGAACCGTGGGCAGCGAGCTCCCCGAGCGCATCACGTCGCAGACGCGCGTGAGCAGTCGCCGCCCCAGCGCGCCGCCCGGATGGGACAGCGCGAAATCCATCGGCCCGAAGCCGCGCGCATCGAGCAGCGCGACGGCGAGCGCGTCGCCGAGGGCGAGCGTTGCGGTGGTGCTGGCGGTGGGCGCGAGATTCAACGGGCAGGCCTCGCGATCGACCGCCGCATCCAGGTGCAGGTCGGCCAGGCGCGCGAGCGGCGAGTCGGGCCTGCCGGTGATTGCGATCAGGCGCGCGCCCTGGCGCTTGACCACCGGCACGATCTTCAGCAACTCCTCGGTGCTGCCCGAGTTCGACAGCGCGACGAAGACGTCGTCGCGCGTGACCATGCCGAGGTCGCCGTGGCTCGCTTCGGCCGGATGCACGAAGAATGCGGGCGTTCCGGTGGAAGCCAGCGTGGCGGCGATCTTGCGTGCGATGTGGCCCGACTTGCCGATGCCGCTCACCACGACGCGCCCGGTGCAGGCGAGAATCATCCGGCAGGCCTCGGCGAACCCGTGGTCGATGCGCTCGGCCAGCCGGGCCACCGCATCCGCCTCGATCCGCAGCACCTCGCGGGCCCGTTCGAGCAGCCGCTCCGGCGTCGTCGCAGTCGGGGAACTCATATCGTGCGAGTATATGACGAGTGCGCCGCCCATCGGCGGGGCGACGGTCCGGCGCGCGGCACGGTTAAAATGCGGGGTTTGACCGAACACGACCAACAACACTCGCCCGCGATGCCAGAGTTCCTGTCGCTGGACAACGTCCGGTTCGGATACGGCAAGCGCACCATCCTGCACGACATATCGATGCGCTTCGAGCGCGGCAGGGTGTTTGCGCTGATCGGCGGATCCGGCTCCGGGAAGACGACGATCCTGCGCCTGATCGGCGGACAACTGCGCCCTCAGCAGGGCCGGGTGGTGTTCGACGGGCACGACGTGCACCAGCTCGATCGCGAGGCGCTCTACGGGCTGCGCCGCCGCATGGGGATGCTCTACCAGTTCGGCGCGCTGTTCACCGACCTGAGCGCGTTCGAGAACGTGGCCTTTCCGCTGCGCGAGCACACCGACCTCCCCGAGCAGATGATCAGCGACCTCGTGCTGATGAAGCTCGAAGCCGTCGGCCTGCGCGGTGCGGCGCAGTTCCGCACCTCCGAACTGTCGGGCGGCATGGCACGACGCGTGGCGCTGGCGCGCGCGATCGCGCTCGATCCGCCGCTCATCATGTACGACGAACCGTTCGCCGGCCTGGACCCGGTCGCGCTGGCCACGGTGGCGCAGCTGATTCGCCGCCTCAACGATGCGCTGGACTGTGCCTCGATCGTGGTGTCGCACGACATCAAGGACGCATTCGCGATCGCCGACCACGTCTTCCTGCTCGCCGGAGGGCGCATCGCCGCGCAGGGCACCCCGCAGCAGATGCGCGACTCCGACGATCCGAACGTGCGCCAGTTCCTCGACGGCGACATCGACGGGCCGATCGCCTTCCATCACCAGGCGAGGCCGCTCGCCGAAGACCTCGGGCTGGGGTCCTGATGCGCGTACTGACGGCGTCGCTGCAGTCACTGGCCGGGTTCGTCGCCGCGGTTGGCGCGGGCGCGCGCTTCTTCCTGCACCTTTGCTGGCTCGGAGTTGCCGCGCTGCGCCGGCCCCGGCTGGTGGTCGACCAGATCCACTTCATCGGCAACTATTCGCTGTCGATCATCCTGGTCTCCGGCCTGCTGATCGGATTCGTGCTCGGCCTGCAGGGTTACTACACGCTGCGCCGCTACGGCTCGGAGGAGGCGCTCGGCGTGCTGGTCACGCTGTCGCTGGTGCGCGAGCTCGGGCCCGTGGTCACCGCACTGCTGTTCGCCGGTCGCGCCGGCACCTCGCTGACTGCCGAGGTCGGGCTGATGAAGGCCGGCGAGCAGATCGACGCGATGGAGATGATGGCAGTCGATCCGGTGGCGCGCGTACTCGCGCCCCGTTATGCCGCCGCCGTGCTGGCAATGCCGCTGCTGGCCGCGCTGTTCTCGGCGCTGGGGGTGCTGGGCGGCTACCTGGTTGGCGTCGAGATGATCGGCGTGGACGCCGGCGCCTTCTGGTCGCAGATGCAGAGCGGCGTCGACTGGCTGCAGGACGTCGGCAACGGCGTGGTCAAGAGCGTGGTGTTCGGCTTCACCGTGGCCTTCGTCGCGTTGTACGTGGGTTACAACGCGCAGCCCACCCCCGAGGGTGTCGCGCGCGCCACGACCACCACGGTGGTCGCCGCGTCGCTGGCGATCCTGGGGCTGGACTTCATCATGACCGCGCTGATGTTCACCACCGAATGAGCGCGGCAGTGCGGCCGGCCGGAACTGATAGGGAGAGAGCTCGATGAAACGCTCTGGAGTCGATCTGCTGGTGGGCCTGTTCGTGCTGCTCGGGTTCGCCGCGCTGGTGTTCCTCGCGCTGCGCGCCGGCAACATGAGCAGCGCGGTCGGCCTCGGGCCGACGTATCAGACCACCGCCCGCTTCGACAACATCGGCGGGCTCAAGCCGCGCGCCGCGATACGCAGCGCGGGCGTGGTGGTAGGGCGCGTGGCCGCGATCCGCTTCGACGACCAGGCCTACCAGGCCGAGGTGGTGCTGGCGCTGGACGATCGCTACCGGTTCCCGAAGGATTCGTCGGTGAAGATCCTCACCTCGGGGCTGCTGGGCGAGCAGTACATCGGTATCGAACCGGGGGGGGACACCGAGATGCTCGCCGCGGGCGATCGCATCACGATGACCCAGTCGGCGGTGGTGCTCGAGAACCTGATCGGACAGTTCCTCTACGGCAAGGCGAGCGAGGGGGTGGCCAGGTGAAGCGTGCCGGGCGATTCAGTGCGGCCGCGGCGTTCGCGGGACTCCTGCTGCTGGGCGGGTGTGCCAGTACCGCAGGGCCGGCATCCGCGCGCGATCCGCTCGAACCGATGAACCGCGCGGTGCAGGGCTTCAACGACGCGGTCGATCGCGCAGTGCTCAAGCCGGTCGCGCAGCGATACCAGGAGATCGTGCCCGAGGGCTTCCGTTTCGTGATCGGCAACGTCTTCGGCAACCTCTCCGACCTGTGGACCGCGGCCAACCAGTTGCTGCAGGGCAAGCCGGTCGCGGCGGTGTCCGACCTGTCGCGCTTCGTGCTCAATTCCACGCTGGGCTTCGCCGGCGTGGCGGACATCGCCACGCCGGCAGGCTTCGAGAAGCACAACGAGGACTTCGGACAGACGCTTGGCCGCTGGGGCGTGCCCGCCGGGCCCTACCTGGTGCTGCCGCTGCTCGGGTCGTCGAGCCTGCGCGACGCGCCGTCGCTGTATGTCGATTACCAGGCCGATCCGCTGGTGGCCATGGATTCGGTCGCCTCGCGCAACAGCCTGGGCGTGCTGCGCGTGGTCGACACGCGTGCCGGGCTGCTGCGCGCCGAGCGCCTGATCGAGGGGGCCGCGCTCGATCGCTATGCGCTGATCCGCGACGGCTACCTGCAGCGGCGTCGCAACCAGGTCTACGACGGCGACCCACCGCCGACCCCCGACGACGATCCCGGCTACGATCCCGACGACGATCCTGACGTGGAACCCGGCGGCGACTCCGCGGCGCCGGGCACGCAGTCTGCCGCCGACGCTGCCGAAGCGTCGCCGAAGCCAGGGAGGTCCCGATGACCCGCAAGCTGTTCTCGCTGTGCCTGTGCCTGCTGCTCGCCGCCCCGTTTGCGGCGAGCGCCCAGGAAGCGCCCGACGCGCTGATCGAGCGCGTGAGCGCCGAGATTCTCGAGCGAATCCGCACCGACGAAGCACTGAAAGCCGGAGACCCGGACAAGGTGTCGAAGCTGGTCGACGCTGCGCTGATGCCTCACGTCGACTTCAGGCGCATGACCGCACTGTCGGTCGGTCGCAACTGGCGCAACGCGACGCCCGAGCAGCAGGAACGGCTGATGACGGAGTTTCGCGCGCTGCTGATCCGCACCTATTCCGGGGCGCTGTCGCTGGTCGACGACCAGAAGGTGCGCATGCGTCCGCTGCGCGCCGATCCCAAGGATTCCGACGTCATCGTGCGCAGCGAAGTGCTGCAGCCTCGCGGCGAGCCGATCCAGCTCGACTACCGGATGAGGAAGGACGCCAGCGGCTGGAAGATCTAC
>CAZBTE010000141.1:0-6420 GCA_964494665.1 uncultured Limnobacter sp. | reverse complement strand
CCACGCGCTTGCCCTTGAACAGCGGGCCGTCGCAGTGCGGGCAGTAGGCCACGCCGCGGCCGCGGTATTCGCGCTCGCCCGGCACGTTCATCTCGCGCCAGCGTGCGCCGGTGGCGAGCACCACCGACTTCGCCGCCAGCGTCGCGCCGCTTGCCAATCGCACCCGCGCCAGGCCGTCGTCGCCGACCGGCTCGAGTGCCTCGGCGCGTTGCAGGTTGACGAGGTCGACCTCGTACTGCCTGACGTGCTCCTCGAGCGCCCGCGCCAGCTTCGGGCCTTCGGTGTGCGGCACCGAGATCAGGTTCTCGATGGCGAGCGTGTCCAGCACCTGGCCGCCGAAACGTTCGGCGACGATGCCGGTGCGGATGCCCTTGCGCGCCGCGTAGACGGCAGCGGCCGCACCTGCGGGACCGCCGCCGATGACCAGCACGTCGTAGGGTTCGCCGCCAGCGAGCCTGGCCGCCTCGCGCTCTGCCGCGCCGGTGTCGACCCTGGCGAGGATCTCCTCGAGCGACATGCGCCCCTGGCCGAACGGCTCCCCGTTTAGGAACACCGCCGGCACCGCCATGATCGCCCGCTGCTCGACCTCGTCCTGGAACAGCGCGCCGTCGATCGTCGTGCAGCTCACCCGGGGGTTGAGCGCCGCCATCAGGTTCAGTGCCTGGACGACGTCGGGGCAGTTATGGCACGACAACGACATGAAGATCTCGAAGCGCAGCTCGCCAGGCAGCGCGCGGACCTGCTCGATCAGCGCAGCGTCCACCTTGGGCGGATAACCGCCCACCTGCAGCAGCGCCAGCACCAGCGAGGTGAACTCGTGGCCCATCGGCAGGCCCGCGAAGCGCACCCGTGCGGCTTCTCCCGGACGTCCGATGGTGAACGACGGACGGCGCGCGTCGGTACCGTCGTCGCGCCAGCTCACCAGCGGCGAGACTTCGGCGATGTCGCGCATCAGCGAGCGCGTCTCGGCGGACTTTGCGCCATCGTCGAGCGACGCGACCAGTTCGATCGGCTGCTGGAGTCTTTCGAGGTAGCCCTTCAACTGGGCCTTGATGCCGGCTTCGAGCATGATTGGTTTGCCCCTGTTCCTGTTTGCGGATGGCCCGCTCGCAGCCACCCCGCGCGCCCGTCAGGGCACGGGGGTGGTGCGTTCGCGAGGCGACCGGTGACGCGTCAGATCTTGCCGACCAGGTCGAGCGACGGGGCCAGCGTCTCGGCACCCGGCGTCCACTTGGCCGGGCACACCTGGCCCGGGTTCGCGGCCACGTACTGGGCGGCCTGCACCTTGCGCAGCAGTTCGCGTGCGTCGCGGCCGATGCCGTTGTCGTGGATCTCGCACAGCTTGATCACGCCGTCGGGATTGACCAGGAAGGTGCCGCGCAGCGCCAGGCCTTCCTCTTCGATCATCACGCCGAAGTTGCGCGTGATCGTGCCGGTCGGGTCGCCGATCATCGGGTAGCGGATCGCCTTGATGGTGTCCGACGTGTCGTGCCACGCCTTGTGCGTGAAGTGCGTGTCGGTCGAGACGCTGTAGACTTCCACGCCCAGCGACTTGAAGGTGTCGTAGTTGTCGGCCAGATCGCCCAGTTCGGTCGGGCAGACGAAGGTGAAGTCGGCCGGGTAGAAGAAGATCACCGACCACTTGCCCTTCAGCGTCTCGTCGGAAACCGGAACGAACTTGCCGTTGTGGTAGGCGGTAGCGGTGAACGGCTTGACCTGGGTGTTGATCAGGGACATGGACTTGCTCCTTGGTGTGTCGAGGTGGATTGATGCGACGCACAAAGATTAACAAGACGCATGTAGTCTGTACATTCGATTGTTTTTATCAATCATATAGGTGCGCCCTATCGAATAGCAATTCGCTATGGGCGTCATTGCAGACACTGAAGCGCGCTGAAGGTCGCACGATGAAGTTCTTCGTCCTTTGGGGGGCAGCGTGACCGTGGACGAAGCGCGCGACGCGGTCCCGGGCTTCGACGTCGCGATGATGCGCCTGGCGATCGAGCAGGCGCGCAACGGCTGGCTGGTCGGCGAGGTGCCGGTGGGCGCAGTGCTGGTACGCGACGGCGAGGTGCTGGCACGCGGCTACAACCAGCCGATCGGTGCGAACGACGTCACCGCGCACGCGGAGGTGTGCACGCTGCGTGCTGCCGGGGCGCTGCTCGGCAACTACCGGCTGGTCGGTTGCGACCTGTACGTGACGCTCGAGCCGTGCGCGATGTGCGCGGGCGCCATCATGCATGCACGATTGCGCCGCGTCGTCTACGGCGCGCGCGATCCGAAGACCGGTGCCTGTGGCAGCGTGGTGGACCTGTTCGCCGAGCAACGCCTGAACCACCACACCGAGGTGGTGGGCGGCGTGCTGGCCGACGAGTGCGGGGCGCTTCTGTCTGACTTCTTCGCCCAGCGCCGCGGTCGAGCCGACGAACCGGGCCGCTGAGAACCGGGCCGCGAGGAGGAGGGCGACGCGCCGGACAACGCGCGGCAATGCCGCGCGCCGCTCGGCACCGCGTTACTGGATCTTCGCCTTCGCTCGCAGGTCCTGCTGCAGCTGTTGCACGCGCCGGCGCTCGAGTTCCTGCTGGATCTGCGGGCGCACCTGCTCGAGCGGCGGCGCCTGCGCCTCGCGCACGTCGTCGAGACGGATGACGTGATAGCCGAACTGCGACTTGACCGGCGCCTCGGTGGTCTTGCCCTTCTCGAGCGCCACCATCGCGTCGGAGAACTCCTTGACGAAGGTCTGCGGCGTGTTCCAGTCGAGGTCTCCGCCCGCTTGCGCCGAGCCGGTGTCCTTCGATTTCTTCGCCAGTTCCTCGAACTTCGCGCCTTTCTTCAGCTGCGCGATGATGCGCTTGGCCTCGTCCTCGCTCTCGACCAGGATGTGGCGGGCGCGGTATTCCTTCTCGCCGGCCTGCGCGCGCATCTTCGCGTACTCGGCCTGCAGCTCTTCGTCCTTGACCGGATTGGCCTTCAGGTGCTCGCGGATCAGCGCGCGGATCAGCACGTCCTGGCGCACGTTATCGAGCTGGCGCTGCACCTCGGTGTTGCGCGCCAGTCCCTTGGTTTCCGCTTCCTGCACGAACAGCTCGCGCGCGATCAGCTCGTCGCGTACCGCCGAGCGCAGTTCGGGCGTGTCGGGTCGGCCCTGGGCGACCAGCGCTTCGACGAACTCGTCGACCTTCTGCTTGGGAATGGGCTTGTTGTTGACCACCGCTGCGTTTTGCGCAAGTGCGAACGAGGCAACGGGCAGCAGGGCTGCGGCCGCGAGCTTCGCCAGCCGGAGCGACAGGGGAGGGTGCGACATCATGGGTCCTCGTTGGCAATCGTGGGAGGCTGGGCAGCGGAGCCGGCGGTGTCAGGCCTGATCGCCAGCTTCGGCCGGGGTGCGGGCTTCGATCGCGAGCGCGTGAATGCGCTGCGGCATCCAGTCTTGCACTGCATCATACACGAGGCGATGCCGGGCCACGGTGCCCAATCCGGCAAAGCGCGTGCTGACCAGGCGCACGTTGAAATGCCCTGCGCCGCCCGCCGCGCCGGCATGTCCGGCATGCCGGTGACTGTCGTCGACGACCTCGATCGTGGCGTCGGGGAAGTGGCTTGCCAGCCTGGCCTGCAGGGCCTGGACATCGGGGCGCATCAGGACTCCTCCTGGACGTGGCGACCGAGGTAGAGCGCCTGCGCGATCACGAAGGCGATCGTGAGGCCCATCGTGCCGAACAGCTTGAAGTTGACCCAGACGTCGGTCGAGAAGCGATACGCGACCAGCAGGTTCAGCACCGCCATCGCGGCGAAGAACGCCACCCATGCCACGCCAAGCCGCCGCCACACCGGTTCGGGCAGCGTGATCTGCTTGCCCATCACCGCCTTGATCAGGTCGCGCCCGAAGAACACCCGTCCGCCAAGCAGCACCACGGCAAACAGCCCGTAGAGCACGGTGGGTTTCCACTTGATGAAGGTCTCGTCCTGCAGCAGCAGCGTCATGCCGCCGAACACCACGATGATGGCGAGGCTGGTCCACTGCATGCCTTCCACCGGGCGTGCACGCAGCTTCAGCCAGAGGATCTGCGCAATGCTGGCCACGATCGCCGTGCCGGTGGCGACGTAGATGTCGGCCACCTTGTAGGCAACGAAGAACAGCAGGACCGGAAACAGGTCGAACAGGAGTTTCATGGCGCCAGTATAGAATCACGGGTTCGATCACGCCGAACCCGGAGTCCCGAAATGGCCGAACGCACGCGCAACCGCCGCAACACGCTCGAGCGGCGTTGCCTTCCCAAGTCGCTCAAGCGCCTGTTCAAGGGCTCCGCGCGGCCGGTGTTCAGGATGCTCGAGAAGGTCAAGAAGGCTTGAGCGCGCGCGGCTCGAAGCTCAGCGACGCGGAGTTGATGCAGTAGCGCAGGCCGGTCGGCGGCGGTCCGTCGTCGAACACGTGCCCGAGGTGCGCATCGCAGGCCGCGCACAGCACCTCGGTACGAACCATTCCGTGGCTGGCATCGCGCCGCAGTGCGAGGTTGGCCGGATCGATCGGCTGCCACCAGCTCGGCCACCCGCTGCCCGATTCGTATTTCTGTTCCGACGCGAACAGCGGCGTGCCGCAGCACACGCACAGGTAACGCCCCTCCCCGTGGTGGTTCCAGAAGCAGCCGCTGAAGGCGGGCTCGGTGCCGTGCTGGCGCGCAACGCGATATTGCTCGGGAGTGAGCGAATCGCGCCATTCGTCGTCGGTCTTCTCGATGCGAGGCGGAGGCGTCGTCTTTTCGCGGTTCATGAGGAGCAGCTCAGGCGCAGGGTGGAGGCCCACTCGGGTGGAAGCGCGGCATAGGCCTGCATGCCGGCTTGTTCATCATAAGGGTGCTGCAGCACCCGCAGCAGCCGCGTGACTTCGGAGAAGTCGCCCTGGCGGGCATCGCGGATCGCGATCTCGGCCAGGTGGTTGCGCAGCACGTAAAGCGGATTGACCCGGTTCATGGCGGCGGCGCGCTCTTCGTCGCTGCGTGCCTCGAGCGCGAGGCGCCGGCGGTAGCGCGCGAGCCATGCGTCGAAGGCGCGCCGATCGACCATCAGGTCTCGACAGGCGCGGGCATCGTCGTCTCCGCGACCCTCGCCGCCACTTCCGCCACCGCTACCGCCACCGTTACCGCCACCGTTACCGCCACCGCCGTGGTCGGCCTGCCGGCGCACGCGCGAGAGATTGCGGAAGAACAGCGTGAAATCGGCGCGGTCGGCATGCAGCCGTTCGAACAGCGCATCGATCAGCGCCCGATCCTCGTCGTGTGCCAGCGCGAGGCCGAGCTTGGCGCGCATCGCTTCGCCATGCGCGGCTTCGAATGCCTCGCCCCATTGCGCGAGCACGGCGCGCGCGTCGTCCGTACTGTCGCCGCGATCGACGATCAGCGGCATCAGCGCCTGCGCGAGGCACCAGCAGTTCCACTCGGCCACGCGCGGCTGCATCGCGTAGCTGTAGCGTCCGGTCTCGTCGGAGTGGTTGCAGACGTGGTCGCGATCGAAGCCGTCGAGGAACCCGAACGGGCCATAGTCGAGCGTAAGCCCGAGCACCGACATGTTGTCGGTGTTCATCACGCCATGGCAGAAGCCGACCGCCTGCCACTGCGCCACCAGGCGGGCCGTGTCGTGCACCACGTTGCGCAAAAGCGCCAGGTACGGATCGGGTTCGGCGGACAACGCGGGGCAAAACTTCGCGATCACGTAGTCGGCCAGCAGGCGCAGGCGCTCGACGTCGCCGGCCGCGTAGAAATGCTCGAAGGAGCCGAACCGCACGAACGTGGGGGCCAGGCGAGCGAGCACCGCGGCGGTTTCGACCGTCTCGCGAAAGACCGGCAGCTCGGCGGTGACCAGCGCCAGCGCGCGGGTGGTGGGGATGCCGAGGGCGGCCATCGCTTCCGAGCACAGGAACTCGCGGATCGACGAGCGCAGCACCGCGCGACCGTCGGCGCCGCGCGAATAGGGCGTACGCCCCGAGCCCTTGAGCTGGATCTCCAGGTTGCCGCTCGGCGCCGCGACTTCGCCGAGCAGCAGCGCCCGGCCGTCGCCGAGCTGGCCCGCCCAGATGCCGAACTGGTGGCCCGAATAGACCGCGGCCAGCGGCTGCGCACCCTGCAGCAGCCGATTGCCGGCGAACACCTCTGCGAACGCCGGCTCGGCCGCACGCGCAGGGTCGAGGCCGAGCAGTTCGAGCGCCGCCGCGGACACCGCTGCCAGGCGAGGATCAGGCAGCGGCACCGCGGCAAGGCGGGTGTAGAAGCCGTCGGGCAAGCGGGAGAAGCTGTTGTCGAAGCGAAGCTCCGGCCACGCGACCGGCCCGTCGGGATGCGCGTCGGGGCATGCCGCCGCGCCGGGGGCGCCCCAACCTGGTTCCGTGCAAGTACGCATCGGTCGATTCTAGGCGGGAGTGCATACGTG
>CAZBTE010000140.1:0-6427 GCA_964494665.1 uncultured Limnobacter sp. | reverse complement strand
GCTTCTCGGTCAGCGTGGTCTTGCCCGCGTCGGGGTGGGAGATGATGGCGAAGGTTCGCCGCCGGGTGTACTCGGGTTGCGCTTGCATCGGGGGGCCGTTCGGGGCCCGAAGTATAAGGTAAAGGCGATCCTCAGAAGCGCGGCCGCAGCGCCTCGCCCCAGCCCTGCAGCGGACCGAGCGGGTTGCGGGTGACCTGCTGCTCGTGCATGTTCGGCTGCCCGCCGTAGACGCGATAGACGGCGACGTCGTCGACGAACAGGATCAGCGCGGTGAAGGTCCATCCGGTGATGTCGACCTCGCGCCGGAACGCGAACGAGTCGGCCCAGAAGTTGCCGATCCGGTTGCGCTTGACCCGGCGCGCGGCGACCGCGTAGCCGCTGCAGGACTTGGCCGCCTTCAGGCAGGCGCGTATCCCGGGCTCGTACTCGTCGGGCTCGAGCGCAGAGCCGGCGGCGAAGCGCTGGACGATTTCCGGATAGGTGAGGATGGTCACTGCCGGGTTGCGCAACGGATCGAACCCGTTGGCCATCAGCGACGACTTGCGGGTCACGAACGGCTCGATCTCCTCGACTGCGGCGCGTGCTTCGTCGAAGCTCTGCCAGCCTACCAGCGTCGCATCGCGGGCCGCCGGGAGCAGCGACTGACAGCCGCCGAGCAGCGTCAGCGCGGCGGCCGCGGCGGTCGCGGCGCCCAGCGCGCGTGCGAGGTGGCGCCGGTACCGACCGGGCGATCCGGAACCGTGCGGCGTTCGATCTGTTTGCATCGGCAAGTGTGTTCTGTGGATCCGGCGACGATCCGAGGGCATTCTCGGTGCCCGCGGTTGCATCTGCTCCTGAAAGGCGGACAATACTGGGTTTTGCCACCCGCTTCCGGGCGGCATACCCATTGCACACGGGGCCATTTGAGCACGACTTTCGATTCTTTCGGCCTTGCCGAACCCATCCTGAGAGCAGTTACCGAACTCGGCTACAGGGAACCCACCCCGATCCAGGCGCAGGCCATCCCCGTCGTGATGCAGGGACGCGACGTGATGGGCGCTGCGCAGACCGGCACCGGCAAGACGGCCGGCTTCGCGCTGCCGATCCTGCAGCGGCTGATGCCTTTGGCGAACGCCAGTGCCTCGCCGGCGCGGCATCCGGTGCGCGCGCTGATCCTGGCTCCCACCCGCGAGCTGGCCGACCAGATCTACGAGAACGTCCGCGAATACGCAAAGTACACCGGGCTGAAGTCGGCGGTCGTGTTCGGTGGGGTCGACATCCGGCCGCAGATCGCCGCGATGCGCCAGGGCTGCGAGGTGCTGATCGCCACGCCGGGACGGCTGCTGGACCACATGGGCCAGAAGACCGTATCGCTGGCACAGGCCGAGTTGCTGGTGCTCGACGAAGCAGACCGGATGCTCGACATGGGCTTCTTGCCCGACATCCAGCGCATCATGCATGCGCTGCCGGCGCGCCGCCAGAACCTGATGTTCTCCGCCACGTTCTCCGGCGAGATTCGCAAGCTCGCCGAGGCCTTCCTGAACGACCCGGTGTTGATCGAGGTGGCGCGACGCAATGCCACCGCCGAGAACGTCGAGCAGCTGATCTATCGCGTGCCCGATCTCGAGTCCAAGCGCGCGGCAGTCGCCCGGCTGGTGCGCGAGCGCGCGCTCACGCAGGTCATCGTGTTCACCAACACGAAGATCGGTGCCAGCCGGCTGGCTCGCCAGCTCGAGCGCGAGGGGCTGAACGCCGCGGCGATCCACGGCGACCGGACCCAGCAGGAACGCCTGGCCACGCTGGAAGGCTTCAAGAAGGGCGAGATCGTGGTGCTGGTGGCCACCGACGTGGCCGCGCGCGGCCTCGACATCGTCGAGTTGCCGGCAGTGATCAACTACGACCTGCCGTACAACGCCGAGGACTACATCCACCGGATCGGCCGCACCGGCCGCGCGGGCGCCAGTGGCGTGGCGCTGTCGCTGATGACCGGCGAGGACGAGCGCCTGCTGGCCGAGATCGAGAAGCTGATCAAGCGCAAGCTGCCGGTCGAGCGCCTCGACGCGGCGCCCACCGAGGCGCGGCCGCGCCGCGAGCGGCGCGAACCGGCTGCCGAAGCGGCCGCGCCGCGCCGTCGTCGCGCCGAGAGCGAGGCCCGCACCCCGCGAATCGCGGGCTACTCGTCCGATCCGTTCTTCTACCAGCCGTACGAGGCCAGCACGCCCGAGCCCGAAACGGCCGAAACCGCTGTCGATGCTCCCGAGCGCTCGACTGCGGGCGCCGCACGCAAGCCGCGCCGACCGGTGGCGGCCCTGCTCGGCGGCGGCAGGAAGGGCTGACAGCGCGACCGGCCAGCAAGGTGCGACCGGTCGGCAGGGTGCGACCGATCGGCTACGTCCTGGCCCAGCGCGCGATCGCTTCGGGCCAGAAGTCCCGCGGCGAGCCGGCGTCGATCCGTCCCAATCCCAGGAACGCCAGTGCGGCGTTCAGCGCCTCGACCCCGCGGCGCGCATCCACCGGCTCGGCGCCGGTCTGCTTCGAGAGCTTGTTGCCGCTCGCGTCGGCCAGCACCGGAACGTGCAGGTAGCGCGGCGTCGGCAGGCCGAGCAACCGTTGCAGGAAGACCTGCCGAGCGGTGGAGTCGCGCAGGTCGGCGCCCCGCACCACGTCGGTGATGCGCTGGAATGCGTCGTCGACCACGACGGCCAGTTGGTAGGCCCACAAGCCATCGGCGCGCCGCAGCACGAAGTCGCCCACCGACTGGTCGAGCTGCTCGGTCGCCGTGCCTGCACGGCGATCGCACCAGGTGATCGCCGCATCGTTCACCCGCACCCGCCAGGCGCGCGCGGTGCGCCCTGCTGGCATGCCCGAGCGGCAGGTGCCCGGGTAAACCGGCTCGGCACCGCGCTGGCGCACCGGGTCCGCCTGCAGCGCGGAATCGGCGACTTCCCGGCGCGTGCATGCGCAGGGGTAGACATGCCCGGCGGCGCGCAGCCGCTCGAAGGCCTCGTGATAGGCGGCATCGCGCGTCGACTGGTAAAGGATCGGGCCGTCGTGCTCGAAGCCCAGTTGCGCCAGCGCGTCGATGATCGCTGCAGTCGCGCCGGGCGCTTCGCGCGGCGGATCGAGATCCTCGATGCGCAGCAGCCAGCGCCCCCCGTGCGCGCGCGCATCGAGGTAGCTCGCCATCGCTGCCACCAGGGATCCGGCGTGCAGCGGCCCCGTCGGCGACGGTGCGAAGCGACCGATGTAGTCCGCAGAAGCGTCCAGGATTCCGGCTCCTACCGATCCGCTGCCGTGGCGCCCGTGCGGCTGCAGTGGCGTCAGCGCGCGTCGAGCCAGGCGCCGAGGTCGTCGAGCACTGCATCGCGTTCGGCGCGCGTCTCGTTGAGGATCTCGTGCCACAACGCCGGATACTCGCGCGCCACGAGCAGCGAGTGCGGCGCGCGCCGCGCGAACTCGCGGCTGCCATCGGGATCGACCAGACGGTCGTCGCCGGCGAAGAGCAGAAGCGTCGGCACCGACAGCGCGGGCGCGCGGTCGAGCGCGTCGTGTCCGCCGTCCACCATGAAGCGAGCCAGCCGCCCGGTGATCCGGTCGTGCACCAGCGGATCGTCGACGTAGGCCCGCACGACCGCGGGGTCGTGCGAGATCTTCGTCGGGTCGAGCCCGTTGCCCACCGCGACGTCGGGCGCGAGTCGCGACATCACTGCCACCAGCAGCTTCTGCAACGGACCGAGCCCGAGCGCGAGGCTCGGCGACGACAGCACCAGGCCGGCGATGCGGTCGGGATGGCGCAGCGCACAGGTGAGCGCGACCAGGCCGCCCATGCTGTGACCCATCAGCCACGGCGGCGCTCCGCTGTCGACGGTCGCTGCATCGATCCCGGCAGCCAGGTCGTCGACCAGGTCGTGCGAGGTGCGCAGCGCACCGCGCGCGCCGTGCGAACGGCCGTGGCCGCGATGGTCGTGGCCGCGCAGCGACCAGCCTCGCTGCGCCAGCCACTCGCCGAGCGCCGCATAGCGCCCGACGTGTTCACCGAGGCCGTGGGCCAGCACGATGGTGCGCGACGCGTTCGGGTCGCTGCCCCCCGCTCGCCCGCCACCTGCGTCCAGGCCCGTTGTGCTCGCGCCACGGTGCTGCGCGCGCCAGCACAGGCCGTGCAGGCGCGTGCCGTCAGGTCGCTCCAGCATGAAGGATTCGGGCGCGGGCATGAGCGTATCCGGATACCTGCTGCTCGCCGTCGCCGGCGGCGCGTTCAGTGTAGCCCCGCCGGCGCGCCCGCGGGCCGCACGACCGCCGGTGGTCGCGGGCTCAGCAGCGTATTGCCGATCAGGGCGGCGAGCACGATCACTCCTCCCTGGATCGTCGCCGCGGGCATCGCTTCGCCGGCGCCGAGCCACGCCCAGATGGGGCCCAACACCACCTCCAGCAGCGCGATCAGCGCCACCTCGTGCGGGGCCAGGTGGCGCACGGCGCGGATCATCAGGAAGCAGGGGATCGCGAGCTGTACCGAGCCGAGCAATCCCAGCAGTGCCAGGTCGCGTGCGCCGGCCTGGAACGGCCACGCCAGCGGCGCGGTCACCAGGCAGCACAGCAAGGCGCCGACCAGCACCGCGGGCGCGAGGTCGAGGTCTGCGTGGATACGCTTGAGCGTCACGACGTTGATCGCCGCTGCCACCGGCACCGCCAGCGCGATCGTCATGCCCACCAGGCCGTCGGTGCTCACGCCTTCGTGCACCATCCACCAGATGCCGATGCCGGCCATCGCGATCGCGATCCAGGTCGGCGGCGACACGCGCGTGCCGAGCACGATGCGTCCGATCACCGCCGAAAGCAGGGGCCCCACGCTCATCACGAGCAACGTGTTGGCGACGCTGGTGCGCGTGAGCGCGAGCATGAACGCGGTGAACATCACGCCCCACATCGCGCCAGAGAACAGGCCCGGCCAGCCCATCTCCAGCACAGGAGCGAGCGCATTGCCGCGCCGTTGCCAGGCGAGGATGATCAGCACGGTGAGCGTGCAGAAGAAGGCGCGCCAGAACGTCACCTCGAAGCCGTCGGCGCTCTCGAGATGGCGCGTGACCACGCCGGCGATGCTCCAGCACAGCGCGCAGAAGGCGAGCAGCAGGATGGCGCGGCGGTGCGCGGATCGGGGGTCGGGGAACATGGGTAGAATCTGGCGGCTGAGATTCTACCCATGAGCGCGCCCCGCTTCGTCCATCTGCGCACCCACTCCGAGTACTCGGTGATCGATTCGATCGTGCGGCTCGACGCGCTGATCGACGCGGCGCTCGCGGACGGCCAGCCTGCGGTCGCACTCACCGACCTGGCGAACCTGTTCGGCTGGGTCAAGTTCTACCGGGTTGCGCGCGGCCGGGGCCTCAAGCCGATCTGCGGCGTCGATGCGTGGCTCGCCAACGATTCCGAGCGCGATCGTCCGTGGCGAATCCTGCTGCTCGCGCGCAACCGCACCGGCTACCTGCGCCTGTGCGAGCTGATCAGCCGGGCCTGGCTCGAGAACGAGTACCGTGGCCGTGGCGAGTTGCGTGCCGAATGGTTCGACGCGGCGGGCGCCGACGGTGCGCCGATGGGCGAGGGCCTGATCGCGCTGTCCGGCGCGCAGGCGGGTGACGTCGGCCAGGCGCTGATCGCCGACAACGTCGACGCCGCGGCCGCACTGGCGCAGGGATGGGCGCGCCGCTTTCCCGGCGCCTACTATCTCGAGGTACAGCGCACCGGGCAGCACGAGGCCGAGGCCCACACCCGTGCCGCGGCGCGGCTCGCGGCGCGCATCGGCCTGCCGCTGGTGGCCACGCACCCGGTGCAGTTCATCGGCCGCGACGACTTCCGTGCACACGAGGCGCGCGTGTGCATTGCCGAGGGCGAAATCCTCGCCAATCCGCGCCGTGTGCGCCGCTTCACCGAGCAGCAGTACTTCCTTTCGCAGGACGAGATGTGCGAGGCGTTCGCCGACCTGCCCGAGGCGCTCGCCAACAGCGTCGAGATCGCGCGCCGCTGCAACGTCTCGATGGTGCTCGGCAAGCCGCAACTTCCGCAGTTCCCGACGCCGACCGGCGTGACGCTCGACGACTACCTGCGCCGGCTCGCGCACGAAGGGCTGGCGCTGCGCATGGCGACGCTGTTCCCGGAAGCGAGCACGCCGGCGGCGGAGCTCGCCGAGCGGCGCGAGCAATACCGCAATCGCCTCGACTACGAGTGCGACACGATCGTCGAGATGGGGTTCCCCGGCTACTTCCTGATCGTCGCCGACTTCATCAACTGGGCCAAGAACAACGGCGTGCCGGTGGGGCCGGGGCGCGGATCGGGTGCCGGTTCGCTGGTGGCGTTCGCGCTCGGCATCACCGATCTCGACCCGATTCCGTACGCGCTGCTGTTCGAGCGCTTCCTGAATCCGGAACGCGTGTCGATGCCCGACTTCGACATCGAC
>CAZBTE010000139.1:0-6435 GCA_964494665.1 uncultured Limnobacter sp. | reverse complement strand
ATCTTCATCATCAGCGCGGCCCCGCCGACCAGCGACAGGAACGTGAGCAGCGAGCCGACCGCGAGCGTCGACAGGCCCGACAACCCCTGCCCGATCGTGCACCCGAGCGCGGTGATGCCCCCGAACCCCATCAGGATTGCGCCGAGGATGTGGCGCTTCAGGTCGGCGGCGTTCGGGAAGCTCTCCTCGCGGTAGGTGCGCGACAGCAGCGCCCAGGCGAGCGAGCCCGCGACGATCCCGAGCGCGGTCGCGATGCCGAAGGTCACGTGCTTGCTGGCGTCGCTCCAGAACATCAGCAACTCGAGCGTGTAGGCGAACGGCGCCACCAGCGACAGCGATTCGGGGCGATTGCTGTTGGTGGCGATGAACGCCTCTTCCAGCGTGTCGGGATGCTCGGCCACGAAGCCGAGATGCCCGGTGACGTACCACCCGCCCACCACGGTCAGGCCGACCACGATCCCGCCGAGCAGCGCGTCGCCGCTCCACGCCTCGCGGCTGGAGAGCACGAACGCGAGCAGCAGCGCGCCGATGGCCAGCGGCAGCCACAGTTCGATCCCGGCGCGCTCGACGCCCAGGAACGACGACAGCAGCGTGGGCAGGTCCTGCGTCGTCGCGAGTCGCACCGAGAAGGTGTCCAGGGTGTTCACGCGCCACACGCCGAACAGGCCCTTGAGCGTCACATAGGCCGAGATGCCGAGGACAACGAACACGACCACCGACTTCAGGTTTCCTCCGCCGATGCGGATCAGCGTCTTGCTGGTGCATCCGGAGGCGAGCGTCATGCCGATGCCGAACAGCAGGCCGCCCACGATGTTCGAGATCCACATCAGGTTCGGGCCGGTGTAGATCGACTTGCGCGTGTCGACCAGCCCGGCGAGCTGCATTGCCCACACGCCGAGCACCGCGACCGCGATCGCGAGCAGCCACATCCGCATGCGGGTCCAGTTGCCCATGTTCACGATGTCGGACACGGCGCCCATCGTGCAGAAGTTGGTCTTGTTGCCGACGAAGCCGAAGATCGCGCCCAGCGCGAAGCCCAGCCAGGCGATCAGCGCCGCGGACGGCAGCTCGGTATCCATCGCTTCTTTCGCCCCTCTTCAGTCCGGCCACGCCGCGCGAAACGATCCGTGCGTGCCTGCAATGCGGTCATGATACCGGGCGCGCAACAGCACCCTTCGCCGCTCGGGTGCGTCGGTGAAGCCCGCGCGGTCGTGCAGCACGTTGTTGCAGACGATGCCCATGCCGGGTTCGAGCCGGATGGCGAACACCCATCGGCTGCCCGCCTCGAGCACGCGTTCGAGCGCTGCGACCGCCGCGCGCGTAGCCGGATCGTCGCGCCACGCGATGCTGCGGGTGCGCGCGGTGTAGCGCATGTGCAGGTCGCCCCCTGGCTCGAGCAGCGAGAACACCGGTCCCGCCTGCAGCTGGCGCGCCACCGAGACCCCTTCATCGGTGCTCGCTTCGCGCTGCGGGATCGACATCGCGTCGGAGGCCGACAGCGCGCGCACGTGCCCCGGATCGGCGTCGCGCAGCAGGATGTAGGCGATCTCGTGATCGAGCACGCGGTTGCCGCCGCCTTCGGCGGCACTCTCCACGCAATGCAGCAGCATTGCCGCGATGGTGCGCCCGGGCGGGTTGTAGTAGCCGTCGGTGTGCCAGCGGATCGGTCGGTCGGTGTACGGAATGAACTCGCCGCGCGTGGTGCCGTGCCCGCTGACCGCCAGCGTGCTGATGCCGTCCTCGTCGGCCAGCCAGTTCGCGTCCAGGCGGCGCAGCCCGAGTTGCTCGCCGAGCAGCCGTGCGACGTCCTTGCCCTCGCCGCGACGCCGGCTCGCGTACACCGCCATGTTGGCGACACGGCAGCGGGCGAGGATCGCATCGCGCTCGGCCGGACTCAGCCGGCACGGGTCGTCGACTTCCACCAGCAGATCGTCCACGGCGCCCGGGGCGTTGGCCAGCTTCCAGTCGCGCCAGCGCCGGTAGGCGTCGTCGTCGTCCGCCGCGAACGGATTGCGCCGCAGCGTCGTGGGGGGACCGGCGAGCATCGGCTACTCGCCCGCCTCGCCGCGCCGGCGTGGCGGCCGCGGTTCCAGGCCGAGCAGGCCACGCATCGACTTCTCGACCACGTCCACGCACTCGGGTCCCTCGACCGTCATGGCCTGGTCGAGCGCCCAGCGCCGGTCCTCGGCCTCGGGCATCGCATGCGTGAGCAACTCGCCGAAGTACCTGAGCAGCGCGAATTCCGGTCCGTGCGGGTGGTACTCGAACTCGCCGTACTCGGTCACGCGCTGGTTGAAACGGTCGATGAACCGCTTGCGGTAGCCGCCGCCGGGTGCCGGGCCGAGGAGGTCGTCGAAACTGTCCTGCAGCAACTCGCCCACGCGGCGGACCAGCTCCGCAGTGAACGTCTCGCGCCACTGCGGCGGCTGATACCGCAGGGCGATGCGATCGGCCGCCACGCACATGAACACCAGCAGCTCGACCAGCACCTGCAGGTAGGCCGGGCCCGCATCGATCTCGAAGTGTCCCTTGCGCAGGTTGCGCAGGCGCACGTCGGCGCTGCGCCAGACGATCGCGGCCAGCGCGCCGGCGACTTGCGCCGGATCGCGCGGTGTGGCGTCGCGAAACCAGTGGGTCTTCAGGCGCATTCCGGGTCGCACGTCGTCGCTCCAGCAAGTACGCTCCGCGCCTTCACGGCTTGCGGAGGTAGAACTCCCATTCGTGCGGCCCCGTCTCGACCGCGTCATCCAGCAGGTAGCCGGTCACGCGCGCCCAGTCCTCGACGTCGGCGCGCGAGCCCGGGCAGTTGCTGACCAGCTTGAGCACCTCGCCCGCGGCCATGCCGTCGAGCACCCTCTTCGCTTCGAGGATCGGGCCGGGGCACACCGAGCCGCGCATGTCGAGCTCGACGTGGGCGGTCCGCGCCGAACGGCGCCCGCGGCGAAGGTAGTAGCTGGCGGTGCCCCTGTCCAGCCGCTCGGTGTGCAACACCTCGTTGCCGGTACGGTCGGCCCAGGTGTGCAGCTCGTCGCTCGTGGCCGGGCAGTCGGAGATGAGCAGCATCACCTCACCCTGGGTGAGCTCCATCAGGAGCTTCTTGGCGCCGATGATCGGCCCGGGGCAACTGACCCCGGACAGGTCGAGCGTGACCCCGACCTTCATGGCGAATGGAATGTTCATGTCGAACCCTCCGGATCGCGGCTCAGCCATTCGCGTCGCGTCAGTCGATGCCGCTGATGGTCTTGTGCGGCAGGAACAGGCCACTGCCGAGGTGGCGGCCCGGGCCGAGGCCGTGTTCGAGCATCGCGATCGACTGCTCCGGGCGCAAGCCGTGCAGCACCACCTCGGCACCGCCGATCGCCCGTCCGCCGTGGCGGACCGTGCACATGCGCCCGCAAATGAAGCGCAGCGGCAGGCCAAGCCGGCCGAGCATCGCTTCGACCGCCTGCTGGTGCTCCAGCTCGTCGGCGGCGCCCGTTTCCACGAAGCGGGCCGACAGCGTCGGAAAGGGCTCGAGCGGATGCACGCGCGCCTCGCCCACCACGAGCAGCTCGCCTTCGACCTGGAGCGTGCAGCCGGTCAGGCGCATCGCGTCGGCCACGCGGCGGCGCGGCACCCTCAGGACCAGTCGCGTGCGGCGCGACAGCAGCAGGTTCCCGTTGCTGCGGGATGCGCGCACGACGTTTACCCCGAGCTCCGGCTCCTCGGCAAGCCAGGGCAGTTGCACCAGCAGCGCGCTCCACAGCGCTTCGGCATACTCGCCGGGCAGGCGCGCGCCGGACAGCACGAACGCCAGGTCGAGCGCCCCGGAGCCGACACCGCCCGCCGACGGCGTTTCGCGGTCGTGCAGGCCCGCGTTCATCCGCCGTCTCCCGTCGGCTGTTCACGAGCCCAATGGCACATCGCCTCGCCCCAGGCCAGCGCCGTCGCCGGATCCAGATCGAACACGGTGAAGCGCCGCCC
This sequence comes from uncultured Limnobacter sp., assembly GCA_964494665.1. Taxonomy (GTDB): domain Bacteria; phylum Pseudomonadota; class Gammaproteobacteria; order Burkholderiales; family Burkholderiaceae_E; genus Zeimonas. The sequence goes on along the minus strand of CAZBTE010000139.1, from coordinate 2,472 downwards.
CTCGCGGATGCGTACGCGCAGCATGCTGATGCCGCCGGCGGCGAAATCGATCTGCTGCAACTCGATCTCCTGGCCGCCGAGCGGCACCTGCAACTGCTGCAAAGGGGTAACGGTGAACTTGTCCATGTCGTGTGCAGATTGGGCATTCTGGCGCGCGCGGCGTCCATAACCAGTGGCGGTGATCGACCCTACCCCAAACGGGTAGCTGCCCTCCCCCCTCATGTCGACAAGAATAGCCGCGCAGGGGGATGGCCCTGTCATCGTGTGCTTCGTACGATCGGCCCATCGCCCGGGTTAGTGGTTCGTGTCCAGTGGTGCCGAACCCTCAACGGGCGGTCCGTTTGCCGCCGCAGTCCCGGCCTGGAGGAGACACCCATGGCAAAGAAGATGCATGACACGCCGATGCTCGACGAGCTCGAGAGCGGCCCCTGGCCCAGCTTCGTCACCGGCCTGAAGAAGGTGGCCGCCGAGAAGGACTACATGGTCGACGTGCTCGGTCAGCTCGAGACGTCGTACAAGGACCGCAAAGGCTACTGGAAAGGCGGCACGATCAGCGTGTTCGGCTACGGCGGCGGCGTCATCCCGCGCTTCACCGAGCTGAAGGACGAGAACGGCAAGCCGAAGTTTCCCGACGCGGCCGAGTTCCACACGCTGCGCGTGATGCCGCCTCCCGGCATGCACTACACCACCGATGTCCTGCGCAAGATGGCCGACATCTGGGAGCGTCACGGCTCGGGACTGATCGCGTTCCACGGCCAGTCGGGCGACATCATGTTCCAGGGCGCCACGTCGGCCAACGTGCAACCCGCGTGGGACGAGATCAACGAGCTCGGTTTCGACCTCGGCGGTGCCGGCCCGGCCGTTCGCACCTCGATGTCCTGTGTCGGCGCCGCGCGCTGCGAGCAATCCTGTTTCGACGAGGGCCGCGCGCACCGCACGGTCATCAACAACTTCCTGGACGACATCCACCGTCCGGCGCTGCCGTACAAGTTCAAGTTCAAGTTCTCGGGCTGCCCGAACGACTGCATGAACTCGATCCAGCGCTCCGACATGGCGGTCATCGGTACCTGGCGCGACAACATGCGCACCGACGACGAGCTCGGACGCAAGTGGTTCGCGAAGCACGGCATGCACGAACTCGTCAACGACGTCGTCGCGCGCTGCCCCACCAAGACCATCCGGATAAAGCCTGCCGGCGAGGTCGGCAACGGCCCCACGATCTCGAGCGTCGCGCTCGACGACCAGAATCGGCTGGAGATCGACAATCGCGACTGCGTGCGCTGCATGCACTGCATCAACGTGATGACCGGCGCGCTCGCCCCGGGCGAGGACAAGGGCGTCACGATCCTGATCGGCGGCAAGCGCACGCTGAAGATCGGCGACCTGATGGGCACCGTCGTGGTGCCGTTCATGAAGCTCGAGTCGGACGAGGACTTCGACAAGCTCGTCGACCTCGGCCAGCGCGTCATCGAGTTCTTTGCCGACAACGCGCTCGAGCACGAGCGCACCGGCGAGATGATCGAGCGGATCGGCCTGGTCAACTTCCTCGAGGGCGTCGGCCTCGAGGTCGACCCGAACATGGTGTCCACGCCTCGCACGAATCCGTTCGTGCGCACCGACGGCTGGGACGAAGAGGTCGAGAAGATCAACGCGCGCAAGAGCGCCGCCTGATCCAGCCCCCACCGACCGAACCGAACGAGCCAACCGAGGAACGACGACGATGGACCAGGCAGTGGCACCCCAGGCCGCCAAGGCGGCGCCCCAGACGCCGCGGCGCGCCAAAGAGACCGGCGTCCCGGACAACAAGCAGTTCATGCATCCGACGCTGCTTCGCAACTACGGCAACTGGAAATACCATGACCGCCCGCGCCCCGGCGTGCTGCACCACGTGTCGCACAGCGGCGAAGAGGTCTGGACGGTACGTGCGGGCACCGAGCGCCAGATGGGCCTGCCCACGATCCGCAAGCTGTGCGACATCGCCGACCAGTTTGCCGACGGCTACGTGCGCTTCACGATCCGCTCGAACATCGAGTTCATGGTGGCCGACCAGAAGAAGGTCGCCCCGCTGATCGCCGAGCTCGAGTCCAACGGCTTTCCGGTCGGCGGCACCGGCAATTCGATCACGATGATCTCGCATACGCAGGGCTTCCTGCACTGCGACATTCCGGGCACCGACGCTTCCGGCGTGGTCAAGGCGCTGATGGACGAGCTCTACGAGGAGTTCAAGCGCGAGGAGATGCCCAACCGCGTGCACATGTCGACCTCATGCTGCGAGATCAACTGCGGCGGCCAGGCCGACCTCGCGATCATCATGCAGCACACCAAGCCGCCGATGATCAACCACGACCTCGTGGCCAACGTCTGCGAGCGTCCCGCGGTGGTTGCCCGCTGTCCGGTGGCGGCAATCCGCCCGGCGTTGGTCAACGGCAAGCCCTCGCTGGAAGTCGACGAGAAGAAGTGCATCTGCTGCGG
>CAZBTE010000138.1:0-6500 GCA_964494665.1 uncultured Limnobacter sp. | reverse complement strand
CGCGTTGTGGCCGTACCACCACTGCACCATCGCGTCCTGCACGCCGGCGTACACGGAGTACGACTTCGTCAACGTGACCGGCAGCGCGGCGCTGTTGACGATGTGCAGGACCGCAATCGTGATCACGTAGGCGCCGAAGAACCAGTTGGCGACGTAGATGTGCGGCGTCTTTCGCTTCGCGATGGTGCCGAAGAAGACGATTGCGTAGGCGACCCAGACGGCTGCGATGAGCAGGTCGATCGGCCACTCGAGCTCGGCGTACTCCTTGGTGGTCGACAGGCCCAGCGGCAACGTGATGGCGGCCGCGACGATCACCAGCTGCCAGCCCCAGAAGGTGAATGCGGCGAGCCCCGGCGCGAACAACGGCACCTGACAGGTGCGCTGCACGACGAAGTACGAAGTGGCAAAGAGCGCCGAGCCGCCGAACGCGAAGATGACCGCGTTGGTGTGCAGCGGACGCAGCCGGCTGTAGGTAATCCAGGGAATGTCGAAGTTCAGCTGCGGCCAGGCCAGCTGGGCCGCGATCCATACCCCTACGAGCATCCCTACCACGCCCCAGACCACGGTCATGACCGCGAACTGGCGCACGACCTTGTAGTTGTAGGTCATTCGATCCCCCTCATTCGAGACGCCATTATTCTCAATGCGCAGGTGCGGGCACTTGCGCTAAATCAATGACAATCAGCAGACTGAGTGTTGCGCGCTCACTTTTTGCGCGATGCGGAATGATGCGGCGCCACTGCGTCAGCGTCTCCGTCCCGCTCTGCCGCGGGGCGGTCGTCGTCGAGCAGGATGCTGTGCGCCGTGCCCTCCATGTCGTCGAACTGCCCGCTGTCCGACATGCGCAGGAAGATCCACGCGGCCAGGCCGATGATCGCCACGCTCAGCGGGATCAGCAGGTACAGCGCTTCCACTACGTAATCTCCCGCGCCGGCACACCGGCGCGCGGCGCCCGTTGCGACGCGGCGTGGCCGCGCGCGCGGCCTCCATCGTCGGAAGGAATCAGCCGCAACGCATTCAGTACGACCAGCAACGAACTGGCCGACATGCCGATCGCCGCCAACCACGGCGGCACCCAACCTGCGGCGGCCGCCGGAATCGCGGCCGCATTGTACGCCAACGCCCAGCCAAGATTCTGCCGCACCACGCCGCGCGTGCGCAGCGCCAGCGTGCGCAGCGCGGGAAGGCCGTGCAGCGATTCGCCCAGCAGCACCACGGCGGCGGCGGTGCGCGCCAGCGAGGTCGCCCGGCCGACGGCGACCGACACGTCGGCTGCTGCGAGCACCGGCGCGTCGTTGATGCCATCGCCGACCATCAGCACCCGGCGGCCTGCGTCCTGCAGTTCGCGCACGCGGTCGAGCTTGCGCTGCGGGCTGGTGTCGGCGAGCCAGGCCTCGATTCCCAGCGCGGCAGCGACCTGCGCGACGGCCGCGCCACGATCCCCCGAGACGAGGTGCAGGCGCAGTCCGGCTGCGCGTAACGCGGCGACCACTTCGTGCGCCTCGTCGCGCAGGCGGTCGCGGAAGTGCAGCCGCGCGATCGGCGCGTCGCGGGCGACCAGCCAGACGATCGTGTCGGCCTGCGCCGCGCCGCCAGGGTCTTCGTTGCCCGTCAGCGCAGGATGCCAGGCCGCGATGAAGGCCGCCGAGCCGAGCCGGTAGCGACGCCCCTCCACGGCACCCTCCACGCCGAGGCCGGGAACGGTTTCGAGATCGACAGGCATGCCGCGCGTCGATTCGGCAGCAGACGCCGCGGGGCCGGCGTCGTCGGCGTCGCGCGGCCGGGCTTCGCCGGCGCCCGCGGCGCGCCGGATCGCTTCGGCCAGCGGATGCGACTGGCCGGCCTCGAGCGCGGCGGCGATCGCCAGCGCCTGCTCGCGCGTCGGCGCTTCGCTGCCCGTGTCGAGCAGCACCACACTCGCCAGCTCGGGACGTCCGCGCGTGAGCGTGCCGGTCTTGTCGAACACGACGTCGGTGCAATCGGCGACGCGTTCGAGTGCGTCACCCCGCGCGATAAGGATGCCGTGGCGCATCGCTGCGCCGGTGGCGGCGGCCAGCGCGGCCGGCGTGGCCATCGACAACGCGCACGGACAGGAGACCACCAGCACGGCGATCGCGATGTGCGCGGCACGCGACGGGTCGAGCTGCATCCAGGCGAGCCAGACGCCGAGCGCCAGCACCAGCAGCGCCGCCACGAACCAGCGCGCGACGCGCTCGGTGATGCCGGCAAGGCGCGGCTTGTCGGCGGCGGCGCGTTCGACCAGGCGCTCGATCGTCGAGATCGCGCTGTCGGCGCTGGCGCGCAGCGCGCGCATCAGCACCGGGTTGCCGGCATTGATCGCGCCGCCGGGCACTTCGTCGCCTGCGCCGCGCGACACCGGCAGCGATTCGCCGGTCAGCAGCGATTGGTCGATTGCCGTGCGGCCGTCGACGATCGTCGCGTCGACCGCCACGCGCTCGCCGGCCGGTACGCGGAACAAATCGCCGGGAGCCAGGCGCGTGGCCGGCACACGTTCGATCGCGCCGGTGGCAGCGTCCACCCGCTCGGCCATGTCGGGAACCGCGGCAGCGACCGCGTCGATCGCCCGGCCGGCGCGCCGGCGTGCGATCCACTCGACGTAGCGCGCAGCCAGCAGCAGGCAGACGAACATCGTCACCGAATCGAAATAGACCTCGCCGCGTCCGGTGACGGTGGCGTGCACGCTGGCGACGAACGCGGCGACCAACCCGATCACGACCGGCACGTCCATGCCGACGCTGCGGGCGCGCAGGTCGCGCCAGGCGCCCGTGAAGAACGGAGTGGCCGAGTAGAACATGACCGGCAGCGTGAGCACCAGGCTGGCCCAGCGCATCAGGTTCTCGTACTGCCACTCGATGTCGCCGGGATCGGCCACATAGACCGGCACCGCGTACATCATGACCTGCATCATGCCCAGCGCGGCGATGAACAGCCGGCGGAACAGCGCGCGCGTGGTGCGCTGGATCTGCAGCTCGCGCTCGCGCGCATCGAACGGCAGCGCGCGATAGCCGAGCTGCCCCACTGCGTCGAGCAGCGTCGAGAGCTGCGTTGCGGCCGGATCCCAGCGGAGCGTGGCGCGTCCGGTGGCGAGGTTCACCGACGCGGCGGTCACGCCGGTTCGCCTGCGCAGTCCCTGCTCGAGCAGCCACACGCACGCGCCGCAGCGCAGCCCGTCGATCATCAGCGTGGCTTCGCGCTCGCCTTCGCACTGCCGGACGAAGCGTGCCTGCACCTCGTCCTCGTCGTAGATGCGCAGCGCCTGCAGTTGCGGCGGCACCAGTGCCGCGCCGGCGGCCGGCGCGCTGCGCGTGCGGTAGTAGTCGTGCAGGCCGCCCTGCACGATCGCCTGTGCGACGGCCTGGCAGCCGGCGCAGCACATCTCGCGTGCGGCGCCGTCGATCTCCACGGTCCAGCGTCCGGGCTGGTCGACCGGTTCGCCGCAATGGTGGCAGGCGGGCGCGTGGCTCATCGGCAGCGGCGGCGTCGGCGGAAACCGTGAAGCCGGGTCACGTCAAACGACTCATTGGAACCAGCTCAGGCACGCGTCGACCGCGGTGTGCAGGTGCGCGATCGGGTCGATGCGCGCCAGGCCGGCCAGCCCGAACAGTACGATCGCCACGCCCGCAACGACGCGCGCGCGCGGATGCGCGAGCAGGCGCGAGCCGCGCTGCGCAGCCAGTCCGAGTGCGAGCAGGTTCGGCAGCGTACCCAGGCCGAATACCAGCAGCAGCAGCGCGCCGTCGGGCGCGCTGCCCGACACCAGCGCGGCCACCAGCACGCCGTAGACCATGCCGCACGGCACCCAGCCCCACGCGGCGCCCGCGGCCAGCGCGCCCGGCACGCTGGCCGCCCCGAGCAAGCGCGTCGCGCGCGGGCCGATGCGCCGCCACAATGCCGCGCCGGCGCGTTCCAGCACGCCTAGCCGGCGCAGGCCGCCGGCGAGCAGCACCCCCAGCGCGATCATCACCAGGTTGACGGCCACGAACGCGGCCTGCTGGATCGGCAACACGTGCCCGGCCAGCCAGGCGGCCGAACCGATGCCGCCAGCCAGCGCGCCGGCGATCGTGTAGCTGCCGATGCGGCCGATGTTGTACGCCAGTTGCAGCAGCAGGCCCGACGGCGCAGCGCCCAGCGTGCCCGTGCCTGCGCCGGCCTCGACACTGATCGGCGCGACGCGATGGCGCGCGCCGAGCAGCGCGACGATGCCGCCGCACATGCCGGCGCAATGCACGCCGCCGAACAGGCCGAGCAGGAATACGGACGCGAGTGACAGGCTGGTCATCGAGGAGCCCCGGTCGAGCGGGGAAGCGGCGCATACGCGCTAGACTGCCGCCAATGCTACCCGCAACCGTACCGGACGATGTCGAGAACCCTGTGGATCGGTGACGACGGCACGCTGCGTACGCTCGACCAGACGTCGCTGCCGTTCGAGCGACGCGAACTCGCGCTGCGATCGGCGCACGATTGCGAGCACGCGATCCGTTCCATGCAGGTACGTGGCGCGCCGCTGATCGGTGCGGTGGGCGCCTACGGGCTTGCGCTTGCGTTGCGCACCGATGCGAGCGATGCAGGGCTGCGCGGTGCCTGCGAGCGGCTCGCGAGCGCGCGTCCCACCGCGGTCAACCTGCGCTGGGCGCTCGACCGGGTACGCGACCGGGTCGTGCCTGCCGCTCCGGCGCTGCGCGCGCAGCTCGCGTGGGAGGAGGCCGGCCGCATTTGCGACGACGACGTCGCCTGCAACGCGAGCATCGGCGAGCAGGGTGCTCGCCTGCTGCACGCACTCGCCGAGCGGCGCGGCGTGCTGGCCGGCACGGTCGGCGCCGACGGACCCGCGCTGAACCTGCTCACGCACTGCAACGCCGGACGCATCGCCACGATCGATCACGGCACCGCGCTGGCGCCGATCTACCGCATGCACGACGAGGGCATTGCGGTGCACGTGTGGGTCGACGAGACGCGCCCGCGCAACCAGGGCGCGGCGCTCACCGCGTGGGAGCTCGCAGCGTACGGCGTGCCGCACACCGTGATCACCGACAACGCGGGTGGCCTGCTGATGATGCAGGGCCGGGTCGACGCGGTGATCGTCGGCTGCGACCGCGTCGCCGCCAACGGCGACGTCGCCAACAAGGTGGGTACCTACCTGAAGGCGCTGGCCGCGCACGACAACGGCGTGCCGTTCTACGTAGCCTGCCCGTCGTCGACGATCGACGCCGCGATGCCCGACGGCGCGTCGATTCCCATCGAGGAACGCGAGGCGAGCGAAGTCACCCATGTCGTGGGCCGGCTCGACGACGGCTCGCCGGCGAGCGTGCGCATTGTGCCCGAGGGCACCGCGGTCGCCAATCCCGCCTTCGACATCACACCGGCCCGCCTGGTCACGGCGCTGATCACCGAACATGGCGTGTGCGAGGCCTCGACATCGGGGCTGCGCGCGGTGCTCGCCTGCGCGGCAGGCCGCCCCGGATCGTCGGGCACGCCATGAGCAGCGGTTCGCCCGGCAATCTGCGCAGCGAGAACGACGCGCGCGCGGCGATCGTCGCGGCCGCGCGCCGCACGATCGCGCTCGGCATCAACAGCGGACGCGCGGGCAACGTGTCGATGCGCTGGCACCGCGGCGGCGCCGACGGGCTGTTGCTCACGCCGAGCGCGCTGGACTACGACATCATGGGCGCCGACGACCTGGTCTGGTTGCCGGTGGCGGTGCCTGACGACGAGCATTCCGACCATGAGCAGCCGGTCCGCTGCGACGGCACGCGCGCGCCGTCCTCCGAGTGGCGGCTGCATCGCGACCTGTACGCGGCGCGCGAGGATGCCGGTGCCGTGGTGCACGTGCACGCGCCGTTCGCGACCACGCTGGCCTGCCTGCCGCGCATCCACGCCGAGGGCATCCCGTCGTTCCACTACATGATCGCGGTGGCCGGTGGCGACGACATCCGCTGCGCACCCTACGCGATGTTCGGCAGCGCCGAGCTGTCCGCAGCGGCCCGCGTGGCGCTGCAGGGACGGCGCGCCTGCCTGCTGGCGCAGCACGGGCTGGTCACGCTGGGCGGCACGCTCGACGCGGCGCTCGAACTGGCGATCGAGGTGGAGTCGCTCGCGCGCATCTATTGGCAGGCGCTGCAGCTCGGCGAGCCGGCACGGCTCGACGCCGCCGCAATGGCGAGCGTGCACGCGCGCTTCGCGCGCTATCGACCGGATCCGGCCTGAGGGTGAGCAGGCCCTAACCCGTTGCTGCCGCTCGCGCCGGCCTGCGGCGCCGCGCCGGAGGGTTGCCGGCAACTGCGGCCGTCGTGCGGCCCCCGGGAACCGGTAGCCGCAGCGCACGTGCCAGGTAGTGTCCGGTGTGGCTCGCTTCGCAGGCAGCGACCTGCTCGGGCGTACCCGCAGCCACCAGCGTGCCGCCGCCGTCGCCGCCTTCGGGACCGAGGTCGATCACCCAGTCGGCGGTCTTGATCACGTCGAGGTTGTGCTCGATGACGACG
>CAZBTE010000137.1:0-6505 GCA_964494665.1 uncultured Limnobacter sp. | reverse complement strand
GCGCGAGGCGATCCAGGTGTTGCAGAAGGTGTTCCGGCTGCGCACCTGCGAAGACCCGGTCTTCGCCAACCGCTCCCGCCCGTGCCTGCTGTACCAGATCGGTCGCTGCAGCGCGCCGTGCGTCGGACTGATCGACGAGCAGCGCTACGCGCAGGACGTCGAGGCGGCGGCGCGCTTCCTGCAGGGCGGCCAGCGCGAGGTGCTGGCCGACATCGAGGCGAAGATGCACGCGGCCGCGTCCGAGTTGCGCTTCGAGGAGGCCGCGCAGTTGCGCGACCGGCTGAGCGCGCTCGCGCGGATGCAGTCGCGCCAGTCGATGGAGACCGTGCAGGACGTGGATGCCGACATCATCGCGCCGGTGGTGCGCGGCGGCAGGGTGTGCGTGAATCTGGCGATGGTGCGTGGTGGTCGACACCTGGGCGACAAGCCGTTCTTTCCGGTGCACGCGGCCGACGCCGGCGACGCGGCCACGCTCGAGGAGATCGTCGAGGCCTTCGTCGCGCAGCACTACGACGGCCTGCCGGTGCCCCCGGTGCTGGTGGTCGACGGCGTGGTCCCCGACGAGGCGCTGCTGCAGTGGCTGCAGCAACAGGCCGGGCATCCGGTTCAGTGGATCCGACAACCGCAGGGCATGCGCCGCGAATGGCTGGAACTGGCGCGCCAGAACGCCGAGCTGGTAATCGCGCGACTGCTCTCGGAGGAGGGTTCGCAGAAAGCACGCACGCGCGCGCTGGCGCAGGCGCTGGGGCTGGACGACGGCAGCGACCTGGACCGGCTGCGCATCGAGTGTTTCGATGTCAGCCACACGATGGGCGAGGCCACGCAGGCCTCGTGCGTGGTCTACCAGCACCACGCAATGCAGCGCAGTGAGTACCGCCGCTTCAACATCACCGGCATCGTCGGCGGCGACGACCCGGCGGCGATGCGCCAGGTGCTGGCCCGCCGCTATGCCGATGCGCCGGTGCCCGACGTCGTGCTGATCGACGGCGGCGCGGCGCAGGTTGCGGCGGCCCGGCAGGTCTTCGAGGAACTGGGTGCCGACGCCACGGCGCTCGTGGGCGTGGCCAAGGGCGAGGGCCGCAAGGTGGGGCTCGAGACGCTGGTGTTCGCCGATGGCAGGCCTGCGGTCGCGCCGGGGCGCGATTCGGCCGCCCTGATGCTGGTGGCGCAGATCCGCGACGAGGCCCACCGTTTCGCGATCACCGGCATGCGTTCGCGACGCGCGAAGGCGCGCAACACCTCGCGGCTCGACGAGATCGACGGCATCGGGCCGAAGCGCCGGCAGCGCCTGCTGGCGCGATTCGGTGGCCTGCGTGGCATCATGGCGGCAAGCGTCGAGGAACTGGCTTCGGTAGAAGGTGTCTCCCGCACGCTTGCCGAGGAAATCTACCGCCGGCTTCACTGAAGCCGGATGCACGCGACCGACCGCACCGCACGCCGGTTTTCCCGATCCGGATCATGCCCTGGAACCTTCCGACCCTGCTCACCTGGACTCGCGTGCTCGCGATACCGCTGCTGGTCGCGGTGTTCTTCCTGCCGATCGGGGAGTTCTCCCGCAACCTGCTGGCTACGGTGCTGTTCGTTGCCGCAGCGCTCACCGACTGGCTCGACGGGTGGCTGGCGCGCCGCTGGGGGCAGACCTCGGCCTTCGGTGCCTTCCTCGATCCGGTCGCAGACAAGCTGATCGTGTGCGTGGCGCTCGTGATGCTGGTGGACCTGCAGCGTGTGGACGCGGTGGTCGCCGCAATCATCGTCGGGCGCGAGCTGACGATCTCGGCGCTGCGCGAGTGGATGGCGCAGATGGGCGCGCGTGCCAGCGTCGCGGTGCACTCGATCGGCAAGTTCAAGACGATGGCGCAACTGGTCGCGATTCCGCTGCTGCTCTACGACGGCATGCTGGGCGGCCTGTTCCACACGCACCGGCTCGGCACCTGGCTGATCTGGATCGCAGCGGTGCTCACCGTCTGGTCGATGCTCTACTACCTGCGCCAGGCCTGGCCGGTGCTGCGCGACGGTGGCAGCAAGGTTTGACACCGGGTTGCCCCGGGCTATAATTGCGGGCTTCCGAGCGCGGGAGTAGCTCAGTTGGTAGAGCGCAACCTTGCCAAGGTTGAGGTCGCGAGTTCGAGACTCGTCTCCCGCTCCAGTTCTTCCCCTTCCAGCCTCCAACTGTCGAGTTCGGCAGTTCGGCCTGCGCTCCCGGCGGAGTGGCAGAGTGGTCATGCAGCGGCCTGCAAAGCCGTGTACGCCGGTTCGATTCCGACCTCCGCCTCCATCCCCCCACTCGCGACGCGAACGCTGCGCGCGAACGCATCGGGACGGGCGATGACCGACCTGCGCGATCGCAACGTCCTGATCACCGGCGCAGCGCAAGGCATCGGCCTGCTCGTGGCCGAACGCATCGCGCGCCGTGGCGCCCGGCTGATCCTGTGGGATCTCGACGCGGTGGCGCTCGAGGCGGCCCGCACGCGCGTGGCCGCCGCGGGCGGCAGCGTCGTCGTGCATGCCTTGGACCTGGCCGATCGTGCGGCGCTCGACGAAGCGGCCGCGCGCACGCTCGCCGAATGCGGCACGGTGGACGTGCTGGTCAACAACGCCGGCATCGTCAGCGGCCGGCGCCTGCTCGAGCAGGACGACGCGGCACTCGAGCGCACGTTCGCGGTGAACACGCTGGCGCTGTTCCGCACCGTGCGCGCCTTCCTTCCAGGCATGCTCGAGGCCGGCAGGGGCCATGTCGTGACGATCGCCTCGGCATCGGGCATCGCCGCGGTGCCGCGCCTCACCGACTATTCGGCGAGCAAGGCGGCAGCGATCGCGTTCGACGAGGCGCTGCGCCTGGAACTGGCGCACGACGGCGCGCCGGTCAGGACCACGGTGGTGTGTCCGTTCTACATCGACACCGGGATGTTCGCCGGCGTGCGCACGCGCTTTGCGTTGCTGCTGCCGATCCTCGAGCCCGAGCACGTCGCCGACCGCATCGTCGATGCGATCGTGCGCGACCGCCAGCGGGTCATCCTGCCGTGGTTCGTGCGCATGGCGTATCCGCTGCGGCTGCTGCCGGTGCCCTGGTTCGACGCGCTGATGCGCTTCTTCGGCGTGACGGGCAGCATGGAGGAGTTCACCGGGCGTCGGCGTCCGTAGCCCCCTGGTCAATGGTGCGCGGGGCGGGACTCGAACCCGCACGCCTTTCGGCCGCGGATTTTAAGTCCGCTACGTCTACCGGTTTCGTCACCCGCGCCGGGCGCGTTGCATGATACTGCGCTTGCCGGGCTCGCAGCCGCGACTCAGCCGAGCAGCGGCTGAAGCGCCGGCCATACGTTCTCGAACATGCGCGTCTGCGCCGCCTCGTTCGGGTGGATGCGGTCGGGCTGGAACAGCTCGGGACGCTGCGCCACGCCGTCGAGGAAGAACGGCAGCAGCGCTGCCTTCTCGCGGCCGGCGACGTCGCGATACATGGCGGCGAACGCTTCGGTGTAGGCGCGGCCGTAGTTCGGCGGCATCTGCATGCCGAGCAGCAGCACCCTCGCACCGGCCTTGCGCGAGGCCTGCACCATCGCCGACAGGTTCGCCTCGGTGCCCTTGAGGTCGAGGCCGCGCAGCGCGTCGTTGCTGCCCAGCTCGATCACCACCACAGCCGGCCGGTGCCGCTCGAGCAGCGCCGCGAGGCGGCTGCGGCCGCCCGCGGTGGTCTCGCCGCTGATGTTGGCATTGACGACACGCCACGCCGGCTGACGCTCGGCGAGCCGGCCGGCGAGCAACTCGACCCAGCCCGAGCCGCGGCGCAGGCCGTATTCGGCCGACAGGCTGTCGCCGAGCACGAGCAGCGTCGGTGGCAAGGTTTTCGCCGCATCCGCTGGGGCGGTGCGGCCGACTGCCGGTAGACTCGGTGCGGCGGCGAGCGCCGCCGCGAGCCCCGCCAGGACCCGACGGCGCTGCCGATCGGCGATCGGGCCGGCGGCGAGCGGACCCGCGAGATGCCGGCGACGGCGGTGTACATCGAACAGGAAACGATCACGCATGGACGCAATTATCGTCGAGCACCTGAGCAAGCGGGTCAGGGACGCGGACGGCTGGCTCACCATTCTCGACGATCTGTCGTTTCGCGTCGTGGCCGGCGAAACGGTGGCGATCGTCGGCGCCTCGGGTTCGGGCAAGTCCACGCTGCTGGGGTTGCTGGCCGGACTGGACCTGCCGAGCGAGGGCACGGTGACGATGTTCGGCGACTCGCTGTTCGCGCTCGACGAGGATGGGCGTGCCGCCTGGCGGGCGCGCAATCTCGGCTTCGTGTTCCAGTCGTTCCAGCTGCTGCCGCAGATGACCGCGCTGGAGAACGTGATGCTGCCGCTCGAGCTGGCCGGGGATCGCGCCGCCAACGAGCGCGCGCGCGCGCTGCTCGTACGGGTCGGCCTGGGCGACCGGCTGAACCATTATCCGAGGACCCTGTCCGGCGGCGAGCAGCAGCGCGTCGCGCTGGCGCGTGCCTTCGCGCCGTCGCCGCGGCTGCTGTTCGCCGACGAGCCGACCGGCAGCCTGGACGCGGCCACCGGCGCGCGCATCATCGATCTGCTGTTCCAGCTCAACCGCGAGGCCGGGGCGACGCTGGTCCTGGTCACCCACGATCCGGAGCTGGCCGATCGCTGCGGCAAGCGCCTGGCGCTGCACGCCGGGCGCCTGGAAGCGGGCGTGGCGGCCTGATCGGGCGGTGCAGCCCCAGGTGCGTGCTTGTCGGGTGCGCGCTCAGGTGCGTGCCGAACGGATGCGCGCAAGCAGGCCGCGCAGGTCGGGCGCCATGTCGGCGGGCAGCTCGCGTGCCGGATCGAGCAACGGTTCGATGTCGCTGGCCAGCAGCTTGCCCAGTTCGACGCCCCACTGATCGAACGAGTCGACGTTCCACAGCCAGCCGAGCGCGGCGGTCTTGTGCTCGTAGAGCGCGAGCAGCGCGCCGAACCGCGCCGGGTCGAGCCGATCGAGCAGCACCAGGCTCGAGGGTCGGTTGCCGGGACACGCTCGATGCGCGGCCAGCCAGGCCGTGCCATCGCCCGGATCGCCGCCGCTGCCGTCGCGCCCGTGCAGCAGCGCCTCGCGCTGCGCGAGCGCGTTGGCGAGCAACGCGTCGGCCCGGCCTTCCGGATCGCGCTGCGCCGGCACCACCACGACGAAATCCACCGGGTGAACCCCGGTGCCCTGGTGCAAGGCCTGGAAGAACGAATGCTGCGTGTCGGTGCCCGGACCGCCCCAGACCACTGGCGCAGTGGGCCACGCGACCGGCGCGCCGTCGCGATCGACGCGCTTGCCGTTGCTCTCCATCTGCAATTGCTGCAGCCACGCCGTGAGACTGCGCAGTGCATCGCTGTACGGCACCACCACCTCGGTCGCGCCGTCCAGCGCCAGCGTGTTCCACAGCGACACCAGCGCCAGCAGCAGCGGTGCGTTGCGCGCCGGCGGCGCCTCGGCGAAATGCCGGTCCATCGCGTGCGCACCGGCCAGCATCGCGCGAAAATTGGCAGGACCGACCGCGAGCATGACCGGCAGGCCGATTGCCGACCACAACGAGTAGCGTCCGCCGACCCAGTCGCGGAACGGAAAGATCGACGATTGCTCCAGGCCGAAGCCGAGTGCCGCCTCCACGTTCGCAGTGATGCCGACCACGTGATGGCGCAGCCCCGTGCGATCGATCCCCGCCTCGGCGAACCAGCGTCGCAGCGCCTGCGAGTTGCGGGCGGTCTCCTGCGTGTGCCACGACTTCGAAGCGACGATCGCCAGCGTCGTGTGCGGATTCAGTCCGGAGATCGCGCGGTCGAACGCCTGCGGATCGACGTTGGAGAGGAAACGGCACTGCAGCCGCGGGTGCGCGTACTCGATGAGCGCCTCGCAGGCCAGTTGCGGGCCGAGATGCGATCCGCCGATGCCGACGTGAACGATGTCGCTGATCGGACGGCCCGTGGCGCCGCGCCAGGCGCCGTCGCGCAGCGCATCGCTGAACTGCGCCATGCGATCGAGCGTCTCGGCGACTTCGGCGGCGATCTCGCCCGGCGCACCTGCTGCACTGGCTATTGCGGTCGTGCCCGCGGGTGCGCGCAGCGCGACGTGCAGCGCCGGACGTCCCTCTGTGAAGTTGACCAGTTCACCGGCGTACATCGCATCGCGACGCGCACCGACCGCCGCGGCATCGGCCAGCGCCAGCAGCGCGTCGAGCCCCGCGGCGGGCAGGCGATGCCGCGTCAGGTCGAGGTGCAGGCCGGCAGCGTCCAGGCTCAGGCGGGCTGCACGATCGGCTTCGTCGCGCAGCAGCGCGGCGATCGACACGTTGCCTGCCGACCGGGCCAACGCGGTCACCGTGCGCCGCGCGGCGGCCAGCGTGTCGTCTCGGGTCATGACGATTCCTCGACCGGTATGGGATCAGGATGCAGCCGGACGCAGCAGGGCCTGTTCACCCTGCGATCGTCCCCGCGCCTCGCGCACCGAGCGCCGCGCGGACATGGCGTGGAAGTTCGGCGGCGCTCAG
>CAZBTE010000136.1:0-6518 GCA_964494665.1 uncultured Limnobacter sp. | reverse complement strand
CCGTCCACGGTCGCCGCGTCACGCCCCGAACTGGACCAGGCCAGGGAGCGCCTGAAGCAACCGCTCGAGCGCAGCAGGGAAGAAGTCGAGCAGGCGATCGAACAGCACCGCTCGTGGACGCTGTGGGCGCCCCTCACGAACGCGGCCCTCGGGCTGTGGCTGGTGACGTCGCCGATGACGCTGGGATTGTTCGATCCCGTAGCCGTTCCGGCGCCACCGGCCCTCGGCCACGAGATTGCCGAGCCTTCGATCCGCAACGCGCGGCTCGCCGTCAGCGAGATCGTGTCGGGGCTGCTCATCGTCGTGCTGGCCCTGGCAGGGATGGCGCGTCGGTTCCAGGGCGTGCAGTGGCTGACCGCCGCGATCGGCCTCTGGGTCATGCTCGCTCCGCTGGTGTTCTGGACGACGAGCGCGGCAGCCTATGGCCTGGACACGCTGGTCGGCATGCTGGTGGTGGTTTTCGCGGTGATGGTTCCGCCGACATCGGGCATCAGCCGCCGTGCGCTCGCGGCCGACGATGATCGGCCGCTCGGCTGGACCTATTCGCCGTCGTCCTTCACGCAGCGAATTCCCATTGTCGCGCTCGCCTTCGCCGGCCTGTTCGTCTCGCGCTACCTGGCCGCCTACCAGATGGGTCACGTCGACGGCTTGTGGGACCCGTTCTTCGGCGCTGGCGGCGCGCCCGTGCGCAACGGCAGCGAAGCGGTCGTGACGTCGTGGGTGTCGAAGGGCTTTCCGATCGCGGATGCGGGACTCGGGGCGTTTGCCTACGGCCTGGACATCCTCGCCGGCTCCATCGGTGATCGCCGCCGCTGGCGAACCATGCCGTGGATGGTCTTCCTGTTCGGGCTGCTGATCATTCCGCTCGGGGTGGTCAGCGTTGCCTTCATCATCATCCAGCCCCTGCTGATCGGTGCACTGTGCAGCCTGTGCATCTTCCAGGCGGCCGTGACGATCATCCTGATTCCGTATTCGTTCGACGAGGTGCTGGCAACGGTCCAGTACCTGTGGCACGCCAGGCGCGCCGGGGAACCCTTCTGGCGCACCTTCTGGCTGGGTGGCCCCGCGCTCTCGGAGGACCAGACGCCGCGCCCCGATCTGGATCGATCCCCGCGGGAGTTCCTGCGCGAGTTCGTCTCCGGCGGCGTGACGTTCCCGTGGACCCTGGTCGCCAGCGTCCTGCTGGGCGTGGTCCTGATGTGCACGCCGCTGCTTCTCGGCACCGAAGCACCGCTGTACTTCAGCGACCACGTCGCCGGCTGCCTCGTCATCATGGTGGCAGTCACCGCGATGGCCGAGGTCGTTCGTGCGGTGCGCTTCGTCAACGTGGCGCTCGGCGCCTGGGTCGCCGCATCCCCCTTGCTGCTCGGCGGCACAGGCATCGAGACGGCTGCGGACGTTGCGATCGGGATCGCTCTGGTCGGCCTGAGCCTGCCGCGCGGAATGCGCAGCGCCGAGCACTACGGAGCATGGGACCGGGCGATCGTCTGAGCGGCTCGGCGTCGGCTGCCGCGCCGCAGGCCGGGCGACGCGGTTTCAGGGGACAATGCGCCCCATGCTCCACGACTGGCTGAAACCGGCCTGGCAACAGCTGCTCGCCCGGCGCGCGCAACTGCACCACGCGCTGCTCATCCACGGCCCGGCTGGCATCGGCAAATCGGGTTTCGCCACCGAACTGGCGCGTGCGCTGCTGTGCGACGCGCCGCTGCCGGACGGTACGGCGTGCGGGCGGTGCGCGGCGTGCGGATGGTTCGAGCAGCGCAACCATCCGGATTTTCGCCTTCTGACCCCTGCGGCGATGGAGGAGGCGTCCGAATCGGAAGAGGGCGCTGCCGAGGAGCGGCCCGGCCGATCGGCGCGAAAGGGCAGTGGCAAGCCTTCGCGCGAGATCCGCGTCGAACAGGTTCGGGCGCTCGAGCGCTTCACGGAAGTCGGCGGCCATCGGGGCGGGCACAAGATCATCGTGATCGATCCGGCCGATGCGCTGAACGTCGTCGCGGCCAACGCCTTGCTGAAAACGCTCGAGGAGCCCAGCGGTTCGACGCGCTTCGTCCTCGTGACCAGTCGACCCGACGCCTTGCCGGCGACGATCCGCTCGCGCTGCCGGCTGGTCAGCCTGCCGATCCCTGCGCCCGACGCCGCCGCGGACTGGCTTGCGCGCGACGCCGGGGTCGACGTCGGGCAGGCGCGCGCCTGGCTGGCAGCAGCCGGTGGTGCACCGCTGCACGCACGCCGTTTCGCCGATCCTGCGCAGGCAGCCATCCATCGGACGATCGTGGAGGCGCTCGCCGGCATTCCCGAGACTGGTGTCGTGCAGACGGCCGACGCGCTCACGGGCATCGAAACGCCGGTGTGGGCGGGGCTGCTGCAGCGCTGGATCGTTGACTTGCAGCGGGTCCGGGCCGGTGCCGAACCGCGCTACTTCCCGGACCGGGCGCAGCGCTTGCAGGCGCTGGCACGGCGCACCGGCCTGCCGGCGCTGGAGCGGCTGGCGCGCCAGGTCGACGAACTGGTGCGAACGGCGGACCACCCGCTCAATCCGCGGCTGGTGATCGAGGACGCGCTGCTGCGGGTTCGTGCCGCCCTGGCGGGCTGAACGGGGGCGGCGAGCCGGGCGACCGGCGAAGGCGGAGAGACGATGGACACGACGACGAATGCGACCCACACCCGGCCCGGCGAATCGCCGGAACCGGAGGATGCACTCGATCTGGCGACGAAGCCGGGAGCCGCGCGCGCAACCGACTTCGGCGCAGGCCAGGCGGGCGCCGGACAAGGCGCGCGCAGCGGTGCGCGGCCCGGCGTGGTGCAACTCGCCATCCGCGAGAAAGCCGCGCTGTACGCGTCGTACATGCCGTTCATCGAGGGGGGCGGGCTGTTCGTGCCCACCACGCGCACCGTCAACATCGGCGACGAGCTCTACCTGATCCTCACGCTGATGGACGATCCGAACAAGCTGCCGGTGACCGGCAAGGTCGTCTGGATCACGCCCGCCGGCACGCCGGGACGCCAGCAGGGCCTCGGCGTGCAGTTCACCAAGGACGACGCCGGCTCGCAGGCGCGCAACCGCATCGAAACGCTGCTGGGCGGCGTGCTCAAGACCAATCGGCCGACTCACACGATCTGAATCGCACGACCTGAATCGCGGCCGCCGCGGGGGCGCGCGGCCATCCCGCCGATACAATGGGGCAGGGCCGGTTTCACGATGCCGCGCAATGCTCGTCGACTCTCACTGTCACCTTGATTTCCCCGATCTGGCCGGGCGCCTCGACGAGGTGCTCGCCGCGATGACCGCGCACGAGGTCGGCCATGCGCTTTGCGTGTGCGTATCGCTCACCGACTTCGAGCAGGTGCTGGACGTGGCGATGCGCGACGACCGGCTCAGCGCGTCGGTGGGCGTGCACCCCGACTACCCCGACACGCTCGAGCCCGACGTCGACACGCTGGTGCGGCTGGCCGCCCACCCGAAAGTGGTGGCGATCGGCGAGACCGGGCTCGACTACTACCGCACCGAAGGCGACACCGAGTGGCAGCGCGAGCGCTTCCGCGTGCACATCCGCGCGGCGCGCCGGGTCGGCAAGCCGTTGATCGTGCACACGCGCGCCGCCGCGGCCGACACGTTGCGGGTGCTGCGCGAGGAGGGTGCCGACGCGGCCGGTGGCGTCATGCATTGCTTCACCGAGGACTGGCCGACCGCACGTGCGGCGCTCGACCTCGGCTTGTACGTGTCTTTCTCCGGCATCGTCACCTTCAAGAACGCCGCGACCTTGCGCGAAGTGGCGGCGAAGGTGCCTGACGACCGGCTGCTGATCGAGACCGACGCGCCCTATCTCGCGCCGGTGCCGTATCGCGGCAAGACCAACGAGCCGGCCTACGTGCGCTTCGTGGCGGCCCGCCTGGCGGAACTCAGGGGGCAGAGCCCGGTTCGGATCAGCGACATGACGACCGATAACTATTTCAATCTTTTCAAAGACTCACGAAAACTTGCTGACAAATCACATTAAATGCGGTGGGGGGCTGTGGGCACTGCTGGCAGCGCTCCTGATGGTGGCGCCTGCACCCCAGGCGTCGGCGCAGGCGAAGCGGATCGACCCGCGCGCCGCACAGGCGCCGGCCGAATTCTGGGAGGCCCTGCAGCGCGACGATGCCGACCGCGTCCAGACCTTCCTGCTGCGAGGCGCCGAGACCAACGCCGTGCATCCCGAACACGGACCGGCGGTGGTGGTGGCCGCTCGCGAGCGTGCCTGGAAGTCCCTGAAGTTGCTCGCCACGCTCGCGGGCACGAAAGTCGATGCGCCGAACCCGCTGGGAGAGACGGCGATGATGCTGGCCGCGCTGCACGGCCACCTCGACAGCGTGAAGCTGCTGCACGGGCGAGGTGCCGAGGTGAACCGCAGCGGGTGGACGCCGCTGCACTATGCGGCCACCAATGGCCATGTCGCCGTGGTGCGCTACCTGCTGGACGAGCACGCGTACATCGATGCGCAGTCGCCGAACCGCACGACGCCGCTGATGATGGCCGCGCGGCACAAGCGGCCGGACGTCGTTCGCCTGCTGATCGAAGCGGGCGCCGATCCCGGCGTGCGCAACGACACCGGTCTCGACGCGGCAGGCTACCTGCAACGCCAGGGCGAGACCGAACTCGCGGCGTGGGTGCGCGAGCGCGCTGCCGACTATGCGCGTCGCTACGGCACGCTCGAACGCCCGCGCACCGTCGAGGCAATCGAGGCGGAGAAGCGCGATGCCGCCGGGCAGGGCGCTGCGCCGGCGCGCTTGCCGGGCATGCGCAACTGACACGCGCGGCGGTTCAGCCGAGCGCTACGTCGAGGAAGAACATCAGGCCGAAGCCGACGAACAGCGCCGCAGTGGCCGTGTCGCCGAAGCCGGCCCGGTGCGTCTCGGGGATCACCTCGTCGCTGATCACGAACAGCATCGTGCCGGCGGCGAACGCCAGCGCCCCGGGCAGCAGGGCATTCGAAATCGTCAGCAGTCCGGCCCCGAACAGTCCGCCCGCCACTTCGACCAGGCCGGTCAGCGCGGCCACGCCCAGTGCGTGCAGGCGCTTGTAGCCCAGCCCCGCGAGCGACATCGCTACGGCCAGGCCTTCGGGCAGGTTCTGCAGGCCGATCCCGAGCGTGACCCCAAGTCCGACCTTTGCGTCGCCGCTCGCCGCGCCGACGCCCATCGACAGCCCTTCGGGGAAGTTGTGCACGGCGATCGCCGCAACCAACAGCCACACGCGTGCGAGGCGCGGGTGTCCTGGTCCTTCCAGGCCCTTTTCGAAGTGCTCGTGCGGTACGAACCGGTGGATGCCCGCCATCAGCAGTCCGCCGGCTGCCATCGCGACGATCACGCCCAGTGCGCCGGCCTTCGGCCCGCCAAGCATCGGTTCGGCCAACGCGAAACCGGGCAGCAGCAGCGAGAAGACCGAAGCCGCCAGCATCACGCCGGCGGCGAACGCCAGCATCGCGTTGGCGGTTCGGTCGGACAGGCGGCCCACGACCAGCACCGGCAGCGCGCCCAGGGTGGTGGCGAGCGCGCCGCCGGTGAAACTGGCCAGCAGGGCCAGTGTCACCGGCGAGGCATCGTGAAGGGCAGCGAACGTGCTCACCCGGCCTCGAGGAGGTCGACCAGCGTGGGAACAGTTGCCCGCGCGTCGGTCCGGGCGGCACGCGCATAGGTCTGGCGGATCGCCTCGGCGGTCGTGCGTGCCGCGCCGAGTTCCTCGGCCATGGTCGTGTAGTAGTCGGTGTCCTTCGCGGCGTTGGCGAGGGTGAAGCGGAATCCCGAATCGTCGCGCGCTTCGAGGAACGGACGCATGCGATCGAGCACCACGCCGTGGCCGCCGCCGCTGTCGAGCACGTCGAGCAGCACCGCGGGATCGATGCGCGCGCGCGTGGCGCATGCCGCCGCCTCGGCAAGTACCGCAGTGAATCCGAGCGAAACGTAGTTGTGCAGCAGCTTCAGCCGGTGCCCGGCGCCGACCGGGCCGGCGTGAACGATGTTCTCGGCGTAGCAGGCCAGCAGCGGCCGGCATTCGTCGAACAGCGCCCGATCGCCGCCCACGATCAGGTTCAGGCGCCCTTCGGCGGCCTCCTTCGGTGTGCGCGTCATCGGCGCGTCGAGAAATCGGCCGCCGGCCTCGTCGATCGCCGCGGCGATGCGTTCGGTCGACGAAGGGATCGCCGTCGAGCAATCGATCACCACCGTTCCCTGCAGCAAGCCCGCGATCACGCCGTCGGGACGGAACAGCACGTCCTCGACTTCAGGCGTGCCGGTCACGCACAGGATCACCACGTCGCACTCCGCGGCGAGCGTTTCGGCGCTCGACGCCGGGCGGGCGCCTGCGGCAACCAGATCGTCCACCGGCTGGTTGCCCGGGTGCTCGAGGAATGCGAGGGGGTAGCCGTGCCGGACGATGTTCATCGCGATGCCATGACCCATCAGGCCGACTCCGACCAATCCGATTCGCTTCTGTTCCGACATTGCCAAGCCTCGCTCGCAGCACGCGCATCGATCGC
>CAZBTE010000135.1:0-6558 GCA_964494665.1 uncultured Limnobacter sp. | reverse complement strand
CCGGGATGCGCGCGTTCTCGGCCAGCGACACCATCGTGAACGCGACGCCGGCGAAGGCCAGCACCGGGTGGATGGCGAGGTCCTGGTGCGCGAGCGTCTGCACGATCGTGGTGAGCGAGGTCGATTGCGAGATCAGCGACGCGGAGAACAGCACCATCAGCAGCGCCGGTTCTGCCAGGAAACCGACCAGCATTTCACGCCGCGCGCCCATCGTGCCGAAGGCGGTGCCGACGTCCATCGCGGCCAGCGACACGAACACCCGCGCGAGCGCCAGCAATCCCACCAGCGCGATCGCATCGGCCGCGCTGGACAACGGCAGGTCGGTCGACAGCGAAGGGACGATGGCGCACGCGACCAGCATGCAGCCGAACACGATGTACGGCGCGCCGCGGAAGATCGGCGACGCGTGCTCGGCGACCACGGACTCCTTGACGAACAGCTTGTGCAGCACGCGATACGGCTGCCACAGGCTGGGAGCCGAGCGGTTCTGCAACCAGGCGCGGCACATGTTGACCCAACCCACCAGCACCGGCGCGAGCAGCAGCGCGGCGACGATCGCCAGCGTCTGCGACACGATGGCGTAGAAGGCGCTCACTGCGACACCACCAGCAGCATGACGATCAGCGTCACGAAGCTGTACATCAGGTATACCGCGATGCGGCCCTGCTGCAGCAAGCCCACCAGGCGCGCCAGGCGCGCCGTGACGGCCGCGATCGGCAGGTACAGCCAGTGCCACAGGTGATCGTCGGCGCTCACCCGATAGCGCGGGCGCTCGTCGAACGGTGTCGGCAGCTCGCGCTGCATGCGGAAGAACGGCTCGAAGATCTGCCGGATCGGCTGGCCGAAGCCTTCGGCGCTGTCCTGCATGCGCGCGGTCTGCCACGGAAAGCCGCACGCCCACGGCGGCGAACGGCGCAGTTGGCCGTGAAAGAGCTTGCGCACCAGTAGCCAGGCAAGCGCGAAGCTCGCGGCGATGCCGAGCAGGAAGATCACCGGGCCGTAGCTCGCTCGCGCCATTCCGGTGGGCGCCAGCAGCCAGCCGGTAGCGGAAACGGTGGCGCCCAGTCCGGCCTGCACCAGTTCGCGCGTGACCGGGTCGATCAGCTGGATGAACTGGTTGGGCAGCAGGCCCAGGGCCACGCATCCGGCCGCCAGCCACAGCATGCCGGCGCGTTCCCAGCGTCCGGCGTCGTGTGCCTCGGCGAGCTTCTCCTCGCGCGGCTGGCCGAGAAAGATCACGCCGAAGAACTTGACCATCGTGTAGCCGGCCAGCGCGCCCACCAGCGCGATCAGCGCGGCCACGACCGGGATCAGCATGTTGAGTACCGGATGTGGCAGGCCGGGGGTGAACAGGAAGCTCTGCAGCAGCAGCCACTCGGAGACGAAGCCGCCCAGCGGCGGCAGGCCGGCGCTGGCGAGCACCCCGATCAGCGTCGCCCAGGCCACCCACGGCGTATAGCGGATCAGGCCGCCGAGCTTGCCCAGGTTGCGCTCGCCGGTGGCGTGCAGCACCGAGCCGGTGCCGAGGAACAGCAGGCTCTTGAACAGTGCGTGGCTGGCGACGTGGTAGAGACAGGCGGTGAGCGCGAGCGCCGCGAGCATCTGCATGTTGTAGGCGGTGAAGACCAGCGCCAGTCCGATCGCGGCAAACAGCAGCCCGATGTTCTCGATCGACGAATAGGCGAGCAGGCGCTTCATGTCGACTTGCGCCGCGGCGAAGATCACGCCGTAGAGCGCACTGGCCAGGCCCAGGGCGAGCAGCAGCGCGCCCCACCACCACAGTTGCGTCCCGAGCAGGTCGAACGAGACGCGCAGCAGTCCGTAGACCGCGGTCTTGAGCATCACGCCGCTCATCAGCGCCGACACCGGTGACGGTGCAGCGGGGTGCGCCTCGGGCAGCCAGACGTGCAGCGGCACGATGCCCGCCTTCGCACCAAAGCCGAAAACGGCGAGCAGGAACGCCACCGACGCCCAGAACGGCTGCAACTGCTGCGCGCGCATGTTCGCGAAGGTGTAGTCGCCGGTATTCGCCTGCAGCAGTCCGAAGCACATCAGGATGCCGATCGCACCCACGTGGGCGACCAGCAGGTAGACGTAGCCGGCGCGGCGGATTTCGGCGATGCGATGGTTGGCGGTGACCAGGAAGAACGACGACAGCGCCATGGTTTCCCACATCACCATGAATGCGTAGGCGTCGTCGGCCAGCACCACCATGGCCATGCTGGCGAGGAACAGGTGGTATTCGAGGCACAGCAGCCCCGGCGGGGTGCCTTCACCTTTGCGGAAGTAGCCCGCCGCGAATACCGAAACGCCTGCTGCTGCGGCGCCTATCACCATCAGGAAGAACGCCGACAGACTGTCCAGCCGCAGGTGAAAAGGCAGGTCGGGCAGGCCGATCGGCAGCACCAAGGTGTGCGACGCGCCGGGCAGTGCAACGGCCGCAATGCCGAACAGCGCGAGGCCCAGCGCTCCGCCGGCCGGGAACAGCACGTGTGCGACGAACTCGAAGCGGCGCAGCGCGACCACGCCGGCTGCGCCGACCGCCAGCCAGCCGACGATCACGACCAGCATCCAGTGCAGCGGCAGCCAGCCCAACTGCGCGTCGATGCCGGAACCGTCCGCCACCGCGCGGCCTACGAACGGGCGCCGCGTGACTTGCGCACCGGCGCCTTGCCACCGCGCGCCGGACGGGCGGCCGTACCGGCACCGGAGGGCCGGTAGTCCGCGCCGTGGGCGGCGAGATATTCGCGGATCAGGCGCCTGACCACCTGCGACGGCGTCACGTCCTGGCTGGCACACAGCCGCTCGAAAGCCGCCTTCTTGGCGGGATCGATCAGCAGGGTCAGGCGCGCCGTCTTCAGTTCCATGGCTGCGCACATGTTAACAGCATTAACATATGGCGCGAAATTCGCCCGTGCGCCCGAGGGGGCAAGCCGCCGCTCAGGGCCGCAGCGCGACGCGACCGCTGACCGTCACGGTGACGGTCGTCTTTCCCTCGGCGGCGGGCAGCGGCACCGGCGCGGCGTCGGCCGACGCCGCGCGCGACATCATCGCCCTTGGCATCGGTTCGGGGAAGACGGGGCCGGGCGTATCGACCGAGACGTCGCGCACCGTGTAGTCGGCGAAGCCCAGCGCCCTGGATGCAGCGTCGGCCTTGGACCGAAACGCGGCCACCGCCTCGGCGATCAGCTCGCGTTCGACCGCCAGCCGCGCCTCGCGGCTCAGCCACGAGCTCACCGATTCGACGTTGAGCGTGGTGGCGAGCTCGCCGATCAGCCGGTTGAAGTCCTCCGACGGCGGCGCGCTGACCTGGATCGACCCGCGCGTGCGCCAGCCGACGATGCGGCTCTGCTGCCAGACCGGATCGGTGCGATAGGCCGAAGTGCGTACCTCGAGGTTGTCGCGTGCCTTCAGTCGTGCGATCACCGGCCCGAGCAGATCGCTGACCTGCGCCTGGCCCGCTGCCGGCTGGGGCGACTCGCGTTCCGCGTACAGCGTCACGGTGATGCGGTCCTGCACCACGTCGCGGTAGGCGGTGGCCGATACGCTCAGCTGCGGGGCGCGCTCGGCGCGGTGGCGTGGCCGCGCGGCATCGTCCTGGGCGGCAGCGGCGAGGGGTACTGCAGCGGCGAGCGCGGCGGCGATCGCCAGCACAGCGTGCAGCGCTGCGCGGCGTGGGCGTGGGCAGGCGGCGGAACCAGGCATCGGGCGACTCCCGTGGGCGGATGCGATCGATCGATGCTACCGCAGCCGGCCGCCGCAGCGGGTGCGGCGGGCGCATGCGGTAAGCTCCCGGCACACGCATCGACGCATCCGGCCTTCTCATGTACCGCCATTTCCTCAAGTCGAAGATCCACCGCGCGACCGTCACGCATTGCGAGCTGCACTACGAGGGCTCCTGCGCGATCGACCAGGACCTGCTCGAGGTGGCCGACATCCACGAGAACGAGCAGGTCCACGTGTGGAACATCGACAACGGCGAGCGCTTCGTCACCTATGCCATCCGCGGCGAGCGCGGCAGCGGCATCGTGTCGCTGAACGGTTCGGCGGCGCGGCGCGCGGCGGTCGGCGACCTGGTCATCATCTCGACTTTCGCGATGCTGTCGGAGGCCGAGTTGCTCTCATACCGGCCGCGCGTGGTGTTCGTCGACGCGCACAACCGCTGCACCGCCACGAAGGACGGCGTTCCGGTCCAGGGCGCCGGCGAGTGCTGAACCGCCGGTCGCCGGGGCGACCGCCTTCCGCCTCTTGAAACGGCCTTGGAAGCCTTTCTCGTCTCGACCGGCGTCGTCGCCCTGGCGGAAATCGGCGACAAGACCCAGCTTCTCGCGTTCGTCCTCGCCGCGCGCTTCAAGCGGCCACTGCCGATCATCGCCGGCATCCTGGTCGCCACGCTCGCGAACCACGGCCTCGCCGGTGCGGCTGGCGCATGGATCACCACCGTCCTCGACCCCGAGGTGTTGCGCTGGGTGCTGGGTTTGTCGTTCCTCGGCATGGCGGCCTGGACGATGGTTCCCGACCGCATCGAGGAACGAGACGCCCTGGCCGCGGGGCGCCTGGGCGTGTTCGGCGCGACGCTGGTGGCGTTCTTCCTGGTCGAAATGGGCGACAAGACGCAGATCGCCACGGTGGCCATGGCGGCCCACTACGCAATGCCGCTGGTCGTGGTGCTCGGAACCACGCTCGGGCTGCTGGTCGCCGACGTGCCGGCGGTGCTGGTCGGCGACCGGCTGGCAGCGAAGGTTCCGATGCGGCCGGTACACATCGCGGCCGCGGTGATCTTCGCGGTGCTGGGCGTGGCGACGTTGCTGGGGGCCGGATCGTCGCTGGGCCTATGAAGCGGGCGTTCGCAGGTCGGTCAGTACTTCGCGCGCGGCGTTGTGGCCCGGTGCGCCGGTGACCCCGCCGCCCGGATGCGTGCCGGCACCGCACATGTACAGGCCGGGCAGCGGTCCGCGGTAGTCGCCGTGGCCGAGCACGGGCCGCGCGGAGAACAGCTGGTCCGGACTGAGCGCGCCGTGGAAGATGTCGCCGCCGACCAGGCCGAAGGTGCGCTCCAGGTCCAGCGGGCTGAAGACCTGGCGCGCGAGCACCGATGCCTTGAAGTTGGGGGCGTAGCGATCCACGGTATCGATCATCAGGTCGGCGACGGTGTCGCGATGATCGTCCCACGAAGCACCGCCGGGAAGCTGCGGGGCGACATGCTGGCAGAACAGGCTCGCCACGTGTGCGCCCGGCGGCGCGAGACTGACGTCGAGCGTTGACGGAATCAGCATCTCGACGATCGGCTGGCGCGACCAGCCGTGCGTGCGCGCGTCGAACCAGGCCCGTTCCATGTACGCGAGCGTGGGCGCGAGGATGATTCCCGCGGTGTGGTGCTCGGCGCGCGCCTTGCCGGGAAGGCAGGAGAAGTCCGGCAGCTCCGACAGCGCCACGTTCATCCGGAAAGTCCCCGAGCCGCAGCGCCAGCGCGCGATGCGTTCGGCGAAATCGGCCGGCAGCGCGTGCGGGTCGACGAGCTGGCCGTACAGCAGCTTCGGGTTGAGGCTGGATATCACCGCGCGGGCGCGGAACGTTTCGCCCGCCCCGGTGACGGCACCCACTGCGCGGCCGTTCTCGACCAGGATCTCGCGCACCGCGGCGTCGGTGCGGATCTCGGCGCCGCGCGTCGTGGCGGCCCGGGCCATCGCCTGCGAGATCGCGCCCATGCCGCCGATGGCGTGGCCCCACGCGCCCTTCTTGCCGTTCACCTCGCCGAAGACGTGATGCAGCAGCACGTACGCCGAGCCCGGCGTGTACGGGCTGGCGTAGTGGCCGACGATGCTGTCGAAACCGTAGGCCGCCTTGATGGGGTCGCTGTCGAACCAGCCATCGAGATGGTCGCCCGCCGAGGCCGCGAACAGCGTCAGCAGGTCGCGGCGTGCGGCCATGTCGAGGCGGCGCAGCCGGCCGCCGAGGCGCGCGGCGCGAACCAGTTCCGGCAGCGCCTCTCGCCAGCTGCCGTGGACCACGTTGGGGGGCGTCTGCAGCAGCAGGTCGCGCAGCACGTCGGCGACCGTCTCCAGGCGCGCGGCGTAGGCGTCGAGCCGTTCGGCATCGCGCTTCGAGAACTTCGCCACTTCCGCGTGCGTCCTGCCGGGCCCGACCTTGAGATGGCGCCCGTCGTCGGTCGGCAGGAAGTTCGACAGCTCGCGTTCGACGATGCGCAGGCCGTGGCCGTGCAGGTCGAGGTCGCGAATCACCTTGGGTGCCAGCAGCGAGACGGTGTAGGCGGCCGTCGAGTTGCGAAAACCCGGATGGAACTCCTCGGTGACGGCGGCGCCCCCGACGACGCCGCGGCGCTCCAGCACGATCACCTTCAGCCCGGCTGCGGCCAGGTAGGCAGCGCACACCAGGCCGTTGTGACCGCCGCCGACGATCAGCGCGTCGCAGCTGCGGGCGGGTGGCGGTGTCGCGACCATTTCCAGCAGCCCCGCCGTTCGCGGACGGCCCGCACAGGTCAGACGTTGAACCAGAAGTGCATCACGTCGCCGTCCTTGACGACGTACTCCTTGCCTT
>CAZBTE010000134.1:0-6599 GCA_964494665.1 uncultured Limnobacter sp. | reverse complement strand
GCCCGATGATGTCGATCAAGACGGTCAACGCGCTGTCGCACTACACCGACTGGACCGTCGGCCACGTGCACTCCGGCGCGCTCGGGTGGGTCGGCTTCATCACGATGGGATCGATCTACTACCTGATGCCCAGGCTGTTCGGGCGCACCCAGATGCACAGCGTGCGCCTGATCGAGGTGCACTTCTGGGTGGCCACGATCGGCGTGGTGCTCTACATCGCAGCGATGTGGATCGCCGGCGTGACGCAGGGCCTGATGTGGCGCGCGACCAATCCCGACGGCACGCTCACCTATGCGTTCGTCGAGTCGCTCAAGGCCACCTACCCCTACTACTACATCCGCGTGCTGGGCGGCCTGCTGTACCTCGCGGGCATGGTGATCATGCTCTACAACTGCCTGATGACGATCCGTGCGGGCAAGGCGATCGACGCGCCGATCCCGCAGGTCGCGGTCGCGCACGGCTGAGCACCATCCGGAGAAGACGATGAAGTTCTCTCATTCGCTGATCGAGAAGAACCTGCCGCTGCTGATCGTGCTGATCGTCGTGGCGATCAGCTTCGGCGGGTTGGTCGAGATCGTGCCGCTCTACTTCCAGAAGTCGACCACCGAGCCGGTGGCCGGATGGAAGCCCTACGGTCCGCTGGAGCTCACCGGCCGCGACGTATACATGCGCGAGGGCTGCGTGAACTGCCATTCGCAGATGATCCGGCCGTTCCGGGCCGAAACCGAGCGCTACGGCCACTACTCGGTGGCGGGCGAGTTCGTCTACGACCGCCCGTTCATGTGGGGCAGCAAGCGCACCGGGCCCGATCTCGCGCGCGTGGGCGGCCGCTACAGCGACGAGTGGCACCGCGTGCACCTGATCAATCCGCGCGACCTGGTCCCCGAATCCAACATGCCCGGCTACCCGTGGCTGGCGCGGGCGGCCGCCGACGACGGCACCGTGGCGCGCAAGATGCAGGTGCTGCGCAAACTCGGGCACCCGTATACCGACGAAGACATCGCCAATGCGCCCGAGGCACTGAAGGACAAGACCGAGATGGACGCACTGATCGCCTATCTCCAGGTGATGGGCACCTCGATTCGCAGCACGGCGCGCTGACAGGCGGGGGCCGGACGTGGACATCAACGTGCTGCGCGGGGTGATCGCGGTCATCTGCCTGGTGCTGTTCCTGGGCATCGTCTGGTGGGCGTGGAGCAAGCACCAGAAGGCACGTTTCGACGACGCCGCGAACCTTCCCTTCGTCGAGAAAGACTAGCAACGGAGCATTCCGACATGGCCGATTTCACCAGTAGCGGCTGGAGCCTGTACATCACGATCATCACGCTGGCTTCGATCGCGTTCTGCATCTGGCTCGCGCTGGTGCTCGCGAAGGGCAAGACCTCCCATGGGGCGCAGGTCGGCACCACCGGCCACAGCTGGGACGAGACGCTCGAGGAATACAACCACCCGCTGCCGCGCTGGTGGCTGTGGCTGTTCATGATCACCTGCGTGTTCGCCCTGGCGTACCTGGCGCTGTATCCGGGCCTGGGCACCTTCCAGGGCACGCTCGGCTGGAGCCAGAAGAGCCAGTACGATCGCGAGGTGGCGCGCTTCGACGAGGTGGTCAAGCCGCTGTTCGCGAAGTTCCTCGCCAAGGACATTCCGGCGGTCGCCGCCGATGCGCAGGCGCGCGAGATCGGCGAGCGCATGTACCTCACCTACTGCGTGCAGTGCCACGGCTCCAATGCCACCGGCAGCCGCGGCTTTCCCAACCTCGCCGATCGCGACTGGCAGTGGGGCGGCGATCCCGACACCATCAAGGCCACGATTACCGGGGGCCGGCAGGGCGTGATGCCGCCGATGGGTGCCGCGGTCGGCACCGCCGAGGACGTCGAGAATCTCGCGCACCACGTGCTGTCCCTGTCCGGCAGCACGCACGACGCCAAGCGTGCCGAACTGGGCAAGCCGAAGTTCACCGCCGCCGGCTGCATCGCGTGCCACGGTGAAGACGGCAAGGGCAATCCGGCGCTCGGCGCACCGAACCTGACCGACAAGACGTGGCTGTACGGCGGCAGCGTCGCGACCATCGTCGAAGGCATCACCCACGGCCGCTCGAACCAGATGCCGGCGTTCGGCGAGATGCTCGGCGAGGGCAAGGTGCACCTGCTCGCGGCATACGTCTGGGGGCTGTCCAACTCGCCCGAGCGGAAAGGCGCGTCGCATTGACGAATTCTTCGCGCGGCGCGCAGCAGGGCGCTGCAGGCGACGTCGAGGTCGCACTCTACGAGGTCCGGCGCAAGATCTATCCTCGCGCCGTCACCGGCTGGTTCGCCGGCTGGCGGTGGGCGCTGGTCTGGCTCACGCAGCTGGTCTTCTACGGCCTGCCCTGGCTCGAATGGGGCGATCGGCCTGCCATGCTGTTCGACCTGGAGGCGCGCCGCTTCTACCTGTTCGGCGTCATCCTCTACCCGCAGGACTTCATCTACCTGACCGGCCTGCTGGTCATCTCGGCGCTCGGCCTGTTCCTTTTCACTGCGGTGGCCGGCCGGCTGTGGTGCGGATACGCGTGTCCGCAGACGGTCTACACCGAGATCTTCATGTGGATCGAGCGCCGCATCGAGGGCGACCGCGCACAGCGCATCAAGCTCGACCGGGCGCCGATGAGTGCGGCAAAGCTCGCGCGCAAGAGCACCAAGCACCTGCTGTGGGTGGCGGTCGCGCTGTGGACCGGCATCACCTTCGTCGGCTACTTCACGCCGATCCGAGAGCTGCTCGGCGCGCTGCTCTCGCTGTCCACCGGCCCGTGGCAGACCTTCTGGGTGCTGTTCTATGCGTTCGCTACGTGGGGCAACGCGGGCTTCATGCGCGAGCAGGTCTGCAAGTACATGTGCCCGTACGCGCGCTTCCAGAGCGCGATGTTCGACAAGGACACGCTGATCATCACCTACGACCCGGAGCGCGGCGAGCCGCGCGGGTCGCGCTCGCGCAAGGCCGATCCGAAGGCGCTGGGCCTGGGCGAGTGCGTGGACTGCGATGTGTGCGTGCACGTCTGCCCCACCGGCATCGACATCCGCAACGGCCTGCAATACGAGTGCATCGGCTGCGCCGCCTGCATCGACGGCTGCAACCAGGTGATGGACCGCATGGGTTATCCGCGCGGCCTGATCCGCTACACCACCGAGAACGCGCTCGAGGGCAAGCTCGATCGTGCTGCCGTCGTGCGGCGCGTGCTGCGCCCGCGCGTGCTGGTCTACTCGGCGGTGCTGCTGGCGGTGACGTTGGCGATCTTCGGGCACCTGGTGCTGCGCGCGCCGCTGAAGGCCGACGTGATGCGTGATCGCGCGCTCGGGCGCGAGGTCGAGGACGGCATGATCGAGAACAGCTACCGGGTGCAGATCATCAATCCGACCGAGCGCAGCCGTCGTTTTCGCATCACGATCTCGGGTGTGGACACGATCTTCGTGGACGGCGAATCCGAGTTCGAAGTCGGCCCGGCCGGCGTGCGCCTGGTGCCGGTCACGGTCCGGACCCGTCCCGGCCACGGCGAACCCGGCAGCAACAAGGTATCGTTCCGGGTCGAGGCGCTCGACGACGCATCGGTCGCCGTCGAGGCGAAGTCGACCTTCTTCGTCCCGCGCTGACCGGCATGGACATGACCACGATGGACTCAACCCTCCCCTGGTATCGGCACCGTTGGCCCTGGCTGCTGGCGATTGCGCCGACGGCAGCCCTGGTCGGCGGCATCTTCACGTTCTGGCTGGCGGCCACCACCAACAATGCGATGGTGGTCGACGACTACTATCGCGAAGGACGTGCGATCAACCAGCAACTGGCCCGCGACCGCCAGGCCGCGGCGCTGGGGCTGCAGGCGGTCCTGTCGAGCGGCGACGCCGCAGCGGCAGGCAAGCGCACCGACGGCGCAGCGCCGGCGCCGGGCCGGTCCGGTGACGTCGGGGCGATCGTGGTCCGGCTCACCGGCAACGGTGACGTCGCCTGGCCCGAAACGGTGATGCTTCGCATCGTTCACGCCACGCGCGCCGAGCTCGACCTCGCCATCGTGATGCACCACGCCGGTGGCGGCGTCTACCGCACCGACGGCGTGCTGCCGGGCAACGGGCGCTGGCAGGTGCACATCGAGGACCCGCAACGCACGTGGCGCCTGATCCAGGCTGCGGTCACGCGCTTCGACGCGCCGGTCCAGCTGCGCGCGAGTGCGTCGTGAGCGGTTCACCGATGACGCGGCAGCACGACGAAGCCGCACCGGACGCCGGCCGGCAGCGCGGCAGGTTCATGATGCAGGTGCTGTGGCCGGCCTTCCTGATGGCGATCGTCGCCGAAGGCATGGTGTTCTCGCTGATCGACCCGCAGGAGCTGGAGATCGTCGGCGTGTACCTGGCCGACAGCCGCGAGGCCGCGTACACGGTGGGCTTCTTCGTGTTCTGGCTGCTGTTCGCATGCTCGAGCGGCATCACCTACCTGCTCGGACACGGGATGCGGGATGGGCCGCAGCGCTGAGCTGCCGCCACCGTTTGCGCGAAAGAACCGCAGCTTCTCGGCTATGCTAGCGCCGGCAACTGCGGAGCACCTGCGATGACCGTGCCGTTCAAGGAGCGCTTCCTGGAGGACTACCAGGTCGGAGAGGTCGCCGAATTCGGCGACTACCTGGTGACCGAAGAAGAGATCATCGATTTCGCGCGGCGCTACGATCCGCAGCCTTTTCATATCGATCGCCAGGCCGCCGCGGAGTCCATCTACGGCGACCTGATCGCGAGCGGCTGGATGACCGGCAGCATCATGATGCGGTTGATGGTCGATCACTTCGTTTCGGCGGCGTCCAGCATGGGGTCTCCGGGCGTGGACGAGGTGCGCTGGCTCAAGCCGGTGCGCGCGGGCGACCGGCTGCGCCTGCGCGTCACGACCATCGACGCGCGCCGCTCGCAGAGCAAGCCCGACCGCGGCGTCGTGCAGGTGCTTCAGGAGATGCTCAACCAGAACGGCGAAACCGTGATGAGCCTGCGCGGCATGAGCCTCTCGAAGTGCCGCACGCCGGCGCCGGCCTGAGCGGCTAGCTCGCCAACGCGCCGCGTTCGGGCGCCGCGGCAACACCGGGGGCCTGGGGCCACGGCCGCTGCGGCGGCCTGAGCTGTTCCATGAGGCGCGCCAGCCGCAGCACGCCGGCATCATCGAAGCGCTGGCCAATGACCTGCACGCCGATCGGCAGGCCGTCAGCGGTGAAATCCCAGTTCAGCGACGCGGCCGGCTGCTCGCCCATGTTCCACGCGACCGTGAACGCGATGTGCGGCAGGGCGTCGTGCGGATCGTCGCCGGGACACGCGGATTCGGCCGCGTAAGGCAGGATCGGCGAGACGGGCGAAAGCACGAAGTCGAACCTCGCAGTGGCGCGCACTGCTGCCTCGCGCATCGCCATCAGCTGCGTGAAGGCCGTCATCACGTCGGCGCCGCTGAACGACCGCGCGCGCCAGCTGCACCACTCGACGATGAACGGCAGCACCCTGGCGCGAACCGCCGGCGCCATCGCCGACACGTCGTTGTACGAGCGCGCCTCGAAGAAGGTATTGAAGCCGTCGAGCATGGCCGCGGACAGGAACGAACGCATCGGCTCGACCGTCGCGCCCGCCGCCTCCAGCGCGCGCGCAGCCGCCTGGCAGGCCTCGACCACCGAGGCGTGCGGCGCGAGACCGACGCCCATGTCGGTCAGCACGCCGATGCGCAGGCCCTTCGGGTCGAGCCCGTCGAGCTGGCCGGCGTAGTCCACCGGCTGGTACGGCAGGCTCATGAAGTCGCGCTCGTCGGATTTCGCGAGTGCGCTCATCAGCAGCGCGGCATCGTGCACCGTGCGCGTCATTGGTCCGGCGACGCGCCCCATGTACGGCGGATCGATCGGCACGCGGCCGAGGCTGGGCTTGAGCGCGAACAGGCCGCAATGCGTGGCGGGCAAGCGCACCGACCCGCCGATGTCGGTGCCCACGTGCAGCGGGCCGTAGCCTGCCGCCGCCGCGGCAGCGGCGCCCGACGACGAACCGGAGGTGTTGCGATCGAGCCGCCACGGGTTGCGCGTCACGCCGTGGAACGACGACAGCCCCGACGACAGCATCCCGAAATCGGGCATCGTCGTCTTGCCGAGGAGCACGCATCCGGCCTCGCGCACGCGTGCCGAAGGCGGCGCGTCGGCGAGCTTCGGCGCCAGGTCGGAGGCAGCGGTACCCAGCGGCGCCGGATCGCCGCGCGTGTAGAGGTTCTCCTTCAGCGTGACCGGCACGCCGTCGATCGGCGACAGCGGCCGGCCGGCGCGCCAGCGCGCTTCCGACTCGCGCGCAGCCTCCAGGGCGGCCTCACGATGCACCAGGTACATCGCGTTGATGTGCGGCTCCCACGCGTCGATGCGCTCGAGCACCTGGCGCAGCACCTCGACCGGTGATGTTTCCCCGTCGCGAAAGGCCGCCGCCATCCGCGCCGCGCTCCACTGTGCTGCGGATTCCATCGCGCATGCCTCGTGCGGACCGCGTCAGCGCGGCAGCTCGGACGCCCCCATCAGGAACGTGTCGATCGCGCGCGCGCACTGGCGTCCTTCGCGGATCGCCCACACCACCAGCGAC